>JBILFC010000109.1:0-9014 GCA_044351785.1 Bdellovibrionota bacterium | reverse complement strand
CAAGAGTGGAAAGTGGGAAGGAAGAAGCTTTACCAAAAGAGATTAAGGTCAAAGAAGTTGTAAGTCAGGTAGTAAAATTACTTCAGCAGACAGCGAAAGGGAAAGATATATCACTTGAAACACATATCGATGATTTAGTTCTTGAAAAGTCCATTTTTATGGACTCTCGTCATATCAGACAAATTTTAATTAATTTACTTTCGAATGCAATAAAATATACACCAATTGGTGGATCTGTGAAGATTGAAGTAGAAAAGTCAGCGGATAAGATTCAAATTAAAGTTATAGATAATGGGGTAGGAATATCTTCCCAAGATAAGAAAAAAGTTTTTGGCGCCTTCGATAGAGTCGGTGAAGACTATTCTAAGGATCAAATAGGTACAGGACTAGGACTTAATCTTACTAAACGCTTAGTTGAGTTAAATGGAGGGGGCATCGGATTTGAAAGTGAGTTAGGTAAGGGGTCAACATTTTTTATATTAGTACCTGAATTTATCCAACAGGAAGAATCTGAGGAAACAGGTTTTAATATTACTGAACTTGCTGGGCGAGAAGCCAGATCTTTGCCACGTTTAGATGGACTTTCAGTTCTAATTTTAGATGATGATCAATCATATCTAAGTCTAATTAAAACACTTATTACAGCTTTAGGTGGGATGCCACATGTTTGTAGTCATATCGCTGAGGCTAAGGAGCTAATTGATAGTGAAATCGTGGATATCGTATTGGTAGATATATTACTGAAAGGGGAGAATGGAATTGATTTTATTAAAGAATCAACAAAGGCGCATTCTGATATTCCTTATGTCGTAATTAGTGGATGTGTGACAGCTGACAGTGGGACCGAGGCTAAGGAAGCAGGGGCAGATGCGTTTTTAGCAAAACCATTTGATCCTTTAGAATTTTCTAGTTTGTTAAGAGAAGTAACAATTGCAAGGGTATTAGATTAGTATGGAACAATCAGAAACAATTCTTCTAAAATTAAAAACAGCTTTAGATGCTGATGGTGATTTCCCAACTCGCGCTAGAATCATCGCGGAATTACAAAAATTAACAGAAGATATTCGTACTCCAATTAATAAAGTAGTTGAAACTGTCTTAAGAGAGCCATCTCTTGCTACGCGAATACTGCATCTTGTAAATTCAGTTATGTATGCTAGGGCTAGTCAGATTACAACGCTTTCTCAGGCAGTTTTACACTTGGGGTTAAAGAGTATCTATGATTTATGTGCAAACTTTGTACTTATGCAAAGATTTACTCCCCTAGCTAAGAAGGGAAGCGCATTCTTTGATTGTTTTATGCTATCTTTGTTAACCGCCAATATTGCGTCTTTATTGGACAAGAGAGAAAAAGATGCTACTTCTGATGAAGAAGGTTATTTGTCAGGAAGTTTATTTACCTTAGGACCACTCTTACTGGGATATTATTTCCCTAAATTATTTGAAGATGCGGAAAAAAGAGCGGAGAGAAGAAAAATATCTCTTTTTAAGAGTGTAGAAGAGTTGTTGGGTGTTCCGGCCGTTGGAGTTAGTTTAGGAGTCGTTGACTCGCTATCAGTTCCAGAATCATACAAAGAAACTTTGACAGAGGCATTTATATTATATTCAGATCCAGATGCGGAAAAGCTCAGAAATGCTAGAACCTGTAGTGCTAAAGTTGCACTTGCTACTCTTTTGTCAGAATGTATCATTGAAAGTAGTGATGTTGAGTCGCTTCGGAAGAAATTGACAGAAATTTGTTCTTCCTATGGGTATGAGTATGAAGAAGTATTTGCAGATCTTAAAAAACTTCCTTTTATGATCAAGGGGCAAGCTGATTTACTTGAAATTGCTTCTGATTCTCTACCTGAAGCTTTTTTAGATTTATTAGATGGTAAAGTAGTTAGTGTTAACGATGAGCTGGCAATGGAGGATAGTGTTATCGCTCCGTATATAGAACAGCTTGAGCAAGCTGTCCGAGAAAGTGAGACTCTACCATCTATGGTGGCTACGGTTATGGAAGCTATGCTTTTCGCCTTGGACTTTGAGCGGGTAGTTTATTTAGAATCAGATTTGTCGGGTACTTCATTAGTTGCTAAATTGGGATTAGGCGATGAGCTTGGACCTTATGATACTTTATCTGTTAATATTGAGGCAAAAAGTGGGAAAGGGGTTGTTGAAAAGGCTTTTTTTAATGGATCTCTAGAATCTACAGGTTTAGCTTTACTTGAGGATGCTTGGCCTTGCCTAGCTATACCAGTAGGTTATGACAATAGGTCTATCGGAATTATATATGCAGATAAGCTTGATAAGGGAGATATCGATACTCTAGCAGACGGAGTTACGTTCTCCTGCTCTATATTTGCGGATATTTTAGATAAAGCCATACAAAAGAGGCGGGATTAGTCCTACTTTTTATTCATTTACCTAATTGATGGATTGATATAAATAATACTAGTCTGAATACTGGTATTAATTATAATTCCTATCATAAATATGAGCCTATTAAATCCTATAAAAGTTGTTGCTATTTTATTAATGTCTATTCTAGTTTCCTGTTCTGCGGATAGGGATGGAGATGATTCAGGGAGTGATGATGGAGGTAATACACCACTTGATTTAGAAATATCTAGTACTACTGATTCTAGAGGAATTGCTAAGGTAACATTTCAGAATCCTTCAAGCGCTTCTAAGTTTATGGTTAGTGCACAAAGTAAAGGAGGAAATGATTTAACTTTTACTAAAGTGAGTGGAGGAGGTCAGAATTATCTTACGCCCGGCGGAGAGGAAGTTTCATTAGCCAATTCTGCTACTACCTTAATTAATTCAATTAACGTCCCATCTCGTGCAGTGGATAAGCCTTTAACTGGTGCTGTATCATTTGATGTAGAGGTTCGGTTAGATGTGCCTACTGATAAGGCAGATGAGGTAACTTTTAGTATTACTTCAAGGGAGGATTCTAATCTTAGTGCTGGAAATTTAAATCTAAATGTTTTTTATGTGGGCGATATCGGTCAGGAAAATGAAACTAAAGCTGCTATGACGAGTGCGCTAGCTGAAGCTAGGAATATTATGTCAAATAGTGCTTCAATTAATTTAACTGTTACTGAATTTAATATAGCTGGCCCTGTATCATTGCCAATGCCATTAAATGGTAGTTCTTTGTATGAAAGTGCTAGTAATACTGCACCTTCTCCTTCAGTGAATGTATTTGTAGGTGGGGATATCGCTGGCACTGCTTCTATAGGCGAGGTATTAGGAATTTCAGCGGGAATTCCTGGTCCAGCGATACCTAGTCAGAAGAGTGCAGTTGCCGTTAGTATATTTACGTCTGCAGGGAGTGATGGAGTTTTTAATGGTGAGGATATAAGAGTTTTAGGTGAAACAATTGCGCATGAAAGTGGGCATTTTATGGGACTATTTCATCCTGTTGATTTTAGTGGATCACTTGTTGCCGATACCGATCCATTAGCAGATACTGAATCTTGTTCTTTCTTAACAGATTGTGTCTCTAGAGTTGATTTAATAGGGAATCTAATGTTTCCAACTCCAGTAGCTGATGGAGATGGAAGTTTTGTACGTCAGAATAAGCTATCAGCCGAGCAGAAAGGTGTTTTAAATAGATACGTGGCTGTCCGCTAAGCTTAAGAGGTTTATTTGTTTCCAGATTTTGCCTCACTGATTAGTTCAGATAATGGCCTTTTCCTCCATTGGTGTATCTTTATATCTTTAATTCTCGGTGGGTTTGGGCTTCCTATACCTGAAGACTTGCCTGTTTTATTGGCAGGCATTGTTATTGCCAAGGGGGCTGTCCCTTTTACGAGTATGGCATTAGTCTGTTACGTCGGTGTGGTTATTGCAGACTTGATGATTTATGGGATTGGGTACAAACTTGGGCCAAGATTGGTGTCTTATGGAACTAAATCACCTTTCTTGCCTTCTGTTACTAAAGAGAGAGTAGAGCGTATTAGGGAGGGTCTTAGAAAACGTAGATTTTTATGTATCTTTATTGGTAGACATTTATTCCCAATACGAAGCGTAACTTTTTTAACCGCTGGGGCGCTCAGAATTCCTTTTTGGGAATTCTTAATTAGTGATTTATTAGCGGGTTTAATTAGCGTAGGAATGATGCTTTCTCTCGGTATCTATCTTGGTGAAAAGATAACTCCAGAAATGTTTACCTATGTCGGTGAAGAACTACACTACTTCGCACTTCTTTTTAGTATTTGTTTCCTAATCTTCCTAGTCTACTATTATTTTAGAAGAAAAAGAATCGCATCTAACTAGACACGATTTATAATTGGTAAACTGCTCATAGAGTCTCCACCATCTTCCGGTGCATCTTCAAGGCCTTCAAAGAAGTCTAATGGAATTGGGCCTATTAACTGCTCTAATGAGTCGGTTCTAATTCTCCAATCCGCCCCGACCTTAAAACCATCAAGAACCCCATCTCTTATAAGATCATAAATTTTAGGACGTTGAACTCTTAATAAGGTAGTTACTTCTTTTACCGTCAATAATATAGGTTTTCTTGGATCCATATAGATATTCCTGCTTTGTTCTTATTTTAGCAGTATACAGCTAAAATAAACCGAAATAGCTAGGAAAAGGGTGGAAATACAGTTAGGAAAATTTCTTAGATTTCCACTATCTCATTTGGTTCAGCGGGTGAGGCTTTTAAATTAAATGTTTTATGTAGATGTGTTGCAAAAATATCTGATACTTCTGGTTCTCCGTGAACAATTTTTGTTAGGGTAGGGGAACCCTCGGATGATTTTATCCACTTAGTTAATTCTGCCTGATCTCCGTGCGCTGATAGCCCAGAAAGAGAGACTATTTCTGCTCTGACGGGGATTTTCTCACCGTAGATTTTTATATCAGTAGCTCCGTCCATCAGTTGCCTTCCTCTCGTTTCTACAGCCTGATATCCTACAAATCCCACAGTTGCTTCTTCGTAAGGAAGCCAGTGCTTTAAGTGGTGAAGTATCCTTCCTCCCGTCACCATTCCGCTACCAGCGATAATTATAGAGGCACCTTTAAGTGAATTTAAACTCTTTGACTCATCTACTGTTCTTAAAAACTCAGTATTGGTTGTTCTTAGTGGATCGTTAGTTAGTTCTAAAGCCTTTTCTGCTTCTTCGTCATAATCATTTTTAAATTTTCTATAGGTCTCTGTAGCATCTATTGCCATTGGGCTATCAACAAATACGGGTAGGGTAGGGATCTTACCTTCACGTTCAAGTTTACCAATTGTGTATAGAAGATGTTGTGCTCTTCCAATTGCAAAAGAAGGAATTAATAGAGGACCACGCTTAGAAGCTACATGTTTAATGAGTTTTACTAGATCATCTTCAATGGAGCCTGATTTATGTAGTTTATCCCCGTAGGTTGATTCACAGATAAACAAATCCCCGTGTTCTACTGGCCTAGGATCAGGTAAAATTGGTACATTATATCTACCCACATCACCGGAAAAGACTATTCTTTTGCCACCAATATCAAAAGTTAGAGAAACTGCACCAAGAATATGGCCGGTGCAAAGTGGGAGAACATTAATTCCTTTTAAAACTTCCGTACTTTGTCCTCTTGGAATAACTTTTAGTTTCTTTAGCGCATATTCGGCATCCTCTGAAGTATAAAGTGGCTTTGCAGGATGATGCCTAGATGATTTTACTTTATTAGCATAGAAAGCTTCTTCTTCTTGAAGCCTAGCTGAATCTTTTAGAATATAAGTTGTTAGCTCTTTAGTCGGTGCCGTGCAGTACACAGGCCCTTGAAAACCTTGATTAACAAGTCTTGGTAGGTATCCAGTGTGATCTAAATGAGCATGAGTTAAAACTACACAGTCAATACTAGAAGGAGGGATAGGGAAGTTCTGCCAGTTACGTTCTCTTAAATCTTTAGGTCCTTGAAAGAGTCCACAATCAACAAGAACCCTTTTTCCTGCATACTCGATTAAATACTTAGATCCAGTAACAGTTCTACTTGCGCCTAAAAAATGTACTCTGATTGAATCTTGCATGATTTTTTATAGATAAAATTTATTTTAACAATGATAGCATCTCTACAACTGTTTCAAATTTTTTTCTGCATTTATTAGACGCTTCACCTCTACTAAGTTCCAGCGTATCAATTTGTTTCCATTCTTCATAGGTAGTAAATCTAATATCTCTATTATTTAGGGCAGATTTTAGCCCTTCACTGCCTTCTTTTGTACTTAAATCTAAGCGTGGAAGATCTGAGATGATTTTATCTACTGTTTCAGCGCTATCTTGTTTATTAGTACCAATAACGCCACTAGGACCACGTTTTATCCATCCGCTAGTATAAATTCCCTCTAAATGGCTACCATCAGCATTTAATACCGCTCCTAAATTATTAGGATAAATTCCTCTAGATTCATTAAATGGTAAGCCTGCTAAGCCAGTTCCAAGATAACCTACACTTTTAAATAGAGTGCTACATTCAATACTGATTGTCTCTTCCGTAGGGACTGCTTTCCTAGCGTCTAAGGGCCCATCAAGAGTATTTTTTGTAAATAATGCCCTTTCAAGATATTCACTGCCAAGCAATTCTATAGGCGATAAGTTAAATAAGATGTGTAGACGTTTCTCTTTCTTATCATTTCTATTCTCGGCATAGTTACGGAGAATCTCAAAGTTTCTTTTTATTCCTTTCGGCGCAGTTTCTAACCACTCCGCTTCTTCTTGAGTTAAATTTAAATCTTCTAAATTCACAACTACATCGAGGTTCTCTATATCTCCAAATTCCGCTAGTTCCTTATCCGTACATGCTATTTGAAGAGGGCCCCTTCTCCCTACCAAGTATACATCTTTAATGGACGAGTCTTTTAGGCTTTCTAATGCGCTACTAGAGATATCGGTCTTAGATAGGTCTTCTGTAGTTTTAAGAATTATTCTAGCGATATCTAGGGCAACATTACCTTGACCAATAATTACAGCAGCACTGCTAGATTTTAAATTGAATTGCTTATCAGTAAACCATGGATGTGCATTATACCAACCGACGAATTCGGTAGCAGGGTAAACTCCTTCAAGGCCTTCGCCAGTTATCCCAAGCTTTCTGTCTTTTGTTGTTCCGTGGCACAGGATAACAAGGTGATACATGTTTCTTAGCTCTTGAATTGAGATGTGCTTATCAACCTCAATGTTTCCAAGAAAGGTGACTCTTTCGTTCGATAAAGTCTTTTCAAATACTCTTGAGACCTCTTTGATTTTAAAATGATCAGGTGCTACTCCAGACCGTACAAGACCGAAAGGTGTAGGCAAAGCATCAATAAAGGTAATATGAGCATTAGGTAATTTCTTTAGCAGAGCTTCTCCTGCATAGATTCCTGAGGGTCCAGCTCCAATAATTGCTACTTCTAGTTTATTTTCCATAATTTCCATTGCAAGTAATCAAAGTAATCTAATAAAAAAGGGCCCCAATCTGGAGCCCTTTTTCTAAGAACACGGAGTTTCCAAGTAAGTAAACCTTATGCAGGTCTTCCGTACTTCTTATTGAATTTATCAATTCTACCTTGTGTATCTACAAGTCTCTGTGCACCAGTGTAAAAAGGGTGAGAGTAACTGGAGATAGTTAGTTGGTAGTATGGATACTCTTTTCCATCTTCCCAAGTAATAGTCTTATCAGTCTTAACTGTTGATCTAGTGATAAAAGTTTTATCAGCTGTAGTATCACTAAAAACAACTTGTCTGTACGTTTCAGGGTGAATGCCTTTTTTCATAAAAATCTCTTTAAATTAAATAAACTACCAACTTGACTTTGTTACACCAGGTAGAAGACCCTGAAGCGCTTTAAGTCTTACCATCGATCTACCAAGACCGAATTTCCTGTAATAGCCTCTCGCTCTTCCAGTAAGGAAGCATCTGTTCTTGATTCTGATTTTAGATGAATTTCTTGGTAAAGACTGAAGCTTTGCCTTAGCATCTTCTCTCTCTTCCCAAGAAGAATGAGGTGTTCTTATTGTTTCTTTAAGTTTAGCTCTGGTTTCAGCATACTTTGCCACCATTGCTATTCTTTGTTTGTTACGCTCAATTTTGCTAGTCTTTGCCATGTGTTAAGTACTTAAATCTTACAAAAATCATTAAAAGTTGGCCGTTTATAGTATTATATGGGGGAATTGTAAAGGGAGCAGGAGTCAGATAGGGTAGAAAATGGCAATAAAGGCTAATTTTTCATTATTCTCATGCTGAATTTAGAAGGCCTTTCCTGTAGCTTCGGCAATCAACTTAGCTTCTAGTTCTGCCTTTTCTTCAAAGTCGGCTTCTTTTTCACTTTTATGAATAATTCCTCTAGAAGAACTGATAACCAATGAAGTCCAATCCCCAAATGCTCCACTATCTAAAACCTGATTTAAATCACCCCCCTGGGCTCCAATTCCAGGGACAAGGAAGGGTAGGGTAATTCCAGCATCTCTAAGTTTTTTAAGTATCTCAGGATATGTACCGCCGACAACTATTCCTGCATTACCGTTTGCATTCCATCTTTCTTGGATAGTTTTTGCTACTTTTACATATAAGGGCTCTGGCACTTCACTCCCTTCAGTGACTAACAAGTCTTGAAAATCTCCCGAACCTTTGTTTGATGTCTTACAAAGAAAGAATACACCTTTATCTTTATACTTTAATACTGGTTCCGCGGAATCAAATCCCATGTAGGGGCTGTAAGTGACGCAGTCAGCCTCATATCTTAGAAATGCTTCTTCTGCATAATAATTAGCAGTATTTCCAATGTCGCCTCTTTTATAATCTAGGATAGTTTGGACATCAGGATAATTAGTTTTTATATACTGAATAGTATCAGTTAATTCTTGCTCACGGCCTTCAGCGCCATAATGAGCAAACTGTAATTTATAACAAAGCGTGTATTTGGCCGTTGCATCTATTATTCTCTTGTTAAAATTCAGTAGCGGGCTAGAGGAATTTCTTATCCTTTCAGGAATTCTTTGAAGTTCTGGATCAAGGCCAACGGATAAAAGAGTTTTTTTAGTTAGCGCTCTGTGCTTGAGGTCT
>JBILFC010000007.1:0-26171 GCA_044351785.1 Bdellovibrionota bacterium | reverse complement strand
TATCCTCACTAACAAGGAAGATGGTGAGGAAATTCCTGTTCAAAAATTGGCCCCCAAACCATCCCTCTCATATATAATAGGGGATATTCCGCTCGACGAAGAAGAGCTAAGTGTCAAAATTGAGGCACCTGCTGTCAATGTAGCAGATGTGAAGATAGCAGCACCACCTCAGACTCCGGAGATAGTATCTAGTAAAAGATTTAGTCTTCCAAAAGGTCGGGAACTAGAGACTGTTTTATTCGACAAGTCAGAAATTCAAAGCATAGTAATTACTGCGGGTAAATATCACGGCGTTGATCCTAATCTGGGTCTTGCAGTAGCTCAAGTCGAATCTTCATTTAAAGCAAATGCAGTTAGTAGAGATGGTCATCATTCTAAAGGAGTATTTCAGTTACTGGATTCGACTGCCGGTGACATGATGCAAAAAACAGGAATGGACGAACCATATAAACCTTTTGATCCTTCCATGAACGCATTTTTAGGAATGGGGTACTTAAGAAGACTTCATAATTTATTCAGTAGGGACACCAATCTAACATCAAGCATTAAAATTCATGGAGCGAATTCTGCCGATGAATTGGAAAAAATTGCCCTCGCTGCCTATAACGCGGGTGAAGGAAATGTTGCTCGTGCACAAAAGATAGCGGTTTCTTTGGGTAAGGATCCAGGAGCGTTTTCATCAATAGAACCTCATCTACCTCAAATTACAAGGGGATATGTGAAAAAAGTAGGTAAACTAAAAGCTAAGTTTAGTGAAATTGATATCGCTGGTGATAGTGAGTCGGATGAGTTGGCATAGGTCATGCTATGTTCAGTCTAAGAAGTAGTTAGAGGAAATTGGGCAAAAGGATTTTTGTTGTGTAGCGCATGGATGTAGCGCTGTTATGTATTAAAACTGACCATCTCCATGGATGTGGCTTTTAGGATAAAAGCATCAGGCACTAGAGATGGGTGGAAAGTGAGTCAAGGAGACTAGGGTAATGGGAATTAACATAAGAACTAACGTTGAGTCGTTACGTGCTCAGAGAGATCTGAATGCTACAACTGATCGTTTAAGAACATCGTATGCGAGATTGTCATCGGGCTTAAGAATCACTAAAGCCGCTGATGATGCTGCGGGTCTAGCGATCGCTGAGCAGTTAAAAGCTGATCAACGGATAGCATCTGTTGCCATAAGAAATGCGAACGATGGTATATCCATGATCGCCATTACAGATGGTGCGATGAATGAAATTACCTCCTCACTTATCAGACTTGCGGAACTAGCGGAGCAGTCTGCGAACGGTGTGTATGATACCAACCAGAGATCTGCTTTGCAGTTAGAATTTACAGCGGTATCTAGTGAAATTCAACGTATTGCCGAAACCACTGAATTTAACGGATTGAGGCTACTATCTGATTCAAATTCTGTAGCGTTTCAAGTAGGTTTTGACGGAAATTCTAATTCTCAAATTACCTTTAGTTCTGTTCAAGCTACATTAGAGTCTGTTGGACTAAGAGCTAATGCTACAGCAGGATTAACTTATTCGATTAACGATACAACTAACTTAGGTGCTCAGTCTGCTGCTAAGAGTGCACTTAATGCGATATCCTTAGCGATTGATTCACTTACAAGAAATAGAGGTACTCTTGGAGCGGTAGAAAGTAGATTGAATATCTCGATTCAGAATTTACAAGTTGCTAGAGAAAACTTTGCTGCTGCTGAATCTCGAATTAGAGATGTGGATGTGGCTTATGAAGCAGCTGAGTTAACAAGATTAAATATCTTGCAACAGGCTTCTACTTCGATCTTAGCGCAAGCTAACCAACAACCAAGTTTAGCTCTAACCTTACTACAAGGATAGAACCTGAATAAGGTATGATGAGAAGGGTAATTTATTTGCCCTTCTCATATAATTCATCCTTACCGAAGATATTATCATCGAATATTCTCCAGCTTGATCCTGTCCAGCGAAGCTTGAATTTTAACTCAGGGAAATTGTCTCCGACTCTTTTTAGCGTTGCTTCTGCATTGTCTCCGTCAAGATTGATTTCTTGAATTTTGAGCTGAATTAGAGGATTCTCCTCTATCGTCCATCGCCTTGATAATCTAACTATCCGATATTCATACTCATCATAAGTTATATGTTGATTCTCTAAAAAATCAGTGACCGAAATGCTAGAGTCAACTGCGGGCATCCTAGCTAAGAATGAAAATTGTAAATACTGAGCTACAACTTGGGCTACTGTCTGTCTGGCTCCTTCTTGATCCTCTGAATTTGAGTAGAAGAAAGAACAAGAGGACAGGGTAGTCAGCAAAATAATAAAGGTGTAATAAGAAAGTGACTTTAATTTTATATAATTCATGATCTTAAATATAGCGAAAATTTATAAAAGTAAGAAGACATTGTTTATTACGTTATTTGTCCTTATGATAGGCAATTGTAGGTTGGTATGGGCTGCCGACCGCATTGTCTCTCTTTCTCCTGTGGCAACTGAGCTTCTGACTGCCCTTCAGGTACAGGATAAATTGGTAGGTGTTACTGATATTTGCGATTTTCAGGGGTCAGGGAAGATTGAAAGATTGGGTGCATATTCAGCGGTAAGTGCTGAGGCGGTGTTTAATTTGAAACCAAGTTTAATTGTGCTTACAGAAGGAGCTGAAAATCAGTCTCAAATGTTTAGAGGTTTAGGATTAAAGGTTAGTGAGTTAAAAACCTCATCTTTAACAAAATTTAAGACCTCTTCCATCGAACTTGCTAAAGTATTAGGTCTCGAAAAAGAGTTAGAAAATTTATTCTTAGAGAGAGATAAAAAAATAGATTCTCTCAAATTTATAGAAAAAGATGGTGGTGTTCTACCTACAGTATTAGTAATTTTCGGGGAAGATGGCTCGCACTTTAGTAGTCCATCTTTTTATGGGATTGGAAGAAGTACTTTCTATGATGATTTAATATCGAGCCTAGGCGGAATGAATGAACTAGAACAAGAAGGATATAATGTAATGTCCATGGAGGGGATTTGTAGTACCCAAGCGAGTTGTATTATATTTTCGACAGATAATATGAACGATGAAAATATCTTACGATTAAAAGCTTGTCAGCAAGGAAGTAAGATAAGAACTGTTCCTAAAAAGCCCTTTTTGCATCCCGGTATTAAGTATGCTGACATTGCTACAAGTATAGCTTCTTGTTTTTCTAATTAGTGATTTATGTTGGAAATAAGTATTAATAATCAAGGGATAGTAAAAGGGTCAAGGGCACTTTTACAGAATGTAAATTTAGAGTTCTTAGATAATTCTATATCCGTTCTAGTTGGTCCGAATGGTGGGGGTAAGACGAGCTTATTAAGAACAATCTTAATGCCTATAGGTGAAAGTGCCTTACTTAAACTTGGTAATCAGAACTTAGGTAGTCTGAGTTTCGCTGAGCGTTCTTGCTTAATTAGTTATGTCGGAACAGTATCTAGTCATAGGCCCCGAATTCGAGTCAGGGACTTCCTAGAGTTTTCTTATTATCGCTTTAAGGTCGACTTAATTAAAATCGAAGAAGTTTTAACTGATCTACAAATTTCTAGCTTAAAAGATAAATATCTTAATGAACTTTCAGAAGGAGAGTATAAAAGAGTTTATATCGCTAATGGTTTATTGCAAGAAGCTAAGTGGTATATTCTAGATGAGCCAGAAGAACATCTAGATCCCTTGGGGTTGGTGCTTCTCAGTAAAAAAATACTTAAGATGAAAGCAAATGGTAAGTCTTTTATTATAGCTTGCCATAATTTAGATTTCGCATGTCATATAGCAACTCATTTTTACGGGATTGGTTCTGATTCCAGTATACTTTTTAATCTTTCTAAGGAGGAGACTATTAAGGGTAGATATTTTGATGAGTTATTCTCAGTAAAATTTGTTTATAACTCGGATACAGCAATCCCTTTTTCTATTGGGCAGCTATATGAATAAGTTTACTTCTATTGCTGTATTTGTTCTTTTGATTTCAGTATTAATTTCTCTTTGTTTGGGCCCTACAGTAAGTTCTGGAGTTATTTCAGTTCCAAGTTTATCAACATTACTAACCTTTAGGCTTCCTCGGGTTCTCTTAGGGATTATTGTGGGTATGGGATTGTCTTTGTCCGGAGCGACATTGCAGTCGATGTTGAGAAATAATTTAGCTTCTCCTTATACTTTGGGAGTGTCTAGCGCAGGTGCTCTAGGGGCTAGTATAGGTATATTTTTAGGCTACTCTACTTTAATCGTTTCGATGCTGGCTGTAGGTTTAAGCATGTTATCCTTAGTCCTTATTATTTCTATTTCTAATAGATCATTCGTTGGAGCTAGAGATTATATACTATTGGTAGGAGTGTCTTTAGGATTTTTATGTTCAGCTTTAATAGTTGGGATGCAGTACTTTGGTGGTGCGGAGGTTTCATTCTCTATCCAGAAGTGGCTCTTGGGAAGTTTACAGACAATAGGTTTTACGTCCTCACTTATTCTGAGCCCCTCTCTTTTAGCGACAGCCTTGTTACTATATATAAAGAGTACTGAGCTTGATATTTTACAGGTAGGTACGGAATTTGCGATAGCTAAGGGTATAGATGTCCCTCATATGGAGAGGATACTTTTAATTGCTATAGCTGTGCTAATTGGATTAATGGTGTCTTTGGTGGGACCACTTTCTTTTATTGGATTGTTGGTGCCGCAAGTAGTAAAACTTTATGTGAGTTCAATTCACAAGCAGGTATTTTTCTATTCCGCTATTTATGGGGCTAGTTATTTGATACTTGTAGATTCTATGTCTAGGGTTCTAATAGCACCGAGTGAAATCCCTGTAGGAGTGCTAACAAGTTTAATCGGCGCACCGATATTTCTATTCTTACTTGTTTCTGAGAAAGGTCGTTAGAGGCTATTTAGTGAGTTGTTGGGGCGTCCTTGCCCTACTCTTGGATCCTTAAGCCATTTAATGCTTTTCCTTGGATCTGTGGTGTTAACCGTGTACTAAACAAGTCCTCTTTCTTCAACTAGAAGCTTCTCAACTGCATCAGGACTAATCCTGTTACTGTGAGCAGATAATGCACTCTTAGGCTTGAACTGAATATCTAATCCAGTATCTTCAGCTTTTTTAAGTACTCTATCTAGCGATCCAGTCTGACTTTGAGCGGCTTCAGCATTCGCGTCTGCTACTGCTACAGTATCTGACTTAGTTCGAAGCTGAGCAAATAATGATTTAATATTCTCTTTAAGAGATTCTAAATCTTTTGCCAACTCTTCTATGCCTACTGGAGTAGATCTAACTTCTACTGAACCACCATCAGTGTCATCTGCTCGGAGTTTCTTAACTGATTCTGTTGCTTCTCTAGTAGATCTAAGAGCACTCTTAATTCCACTTGTTTCAGCATTCAGTTTTTGTGCTCCTTGGTTAGAAGACTGTACCACTACAGCATCTTTACTAACTTGCGCAGCTATTTCTGGCTTGTTTGATAATTTCTCAAAGCTTTTAGCTAAAGCTTGTGGACTTTGAGGGCTATTGTTATTGGGAGAGCGTGCGGGAGCTGAAGGCTCACGTGCCCTTATATTGTTGTCTACCATGACTATCTTTCCTTACTGCATTAAAGTAGCCTTACTTATTAATTAGATTGCTTACGCAACCTCTTAATGTCTATTTTCGTCGGGAATCTGTAAAAACTTAATGGTTTTTATGAAAAATATTAAAACGTTTTAATATTAGTAGGTTATGTAGACCTAATACGGTACTTTGATGATCTTTTAGAATAAAAATAATTTCATACTAAGAGCATTTTTTCTTTTTTTCTGATAAATCAAGTGCTTATGATTAGAAGAAGAAAATTCTTAATATTGTACTTAATTTTTGCCTTACTTCATTTAAGTGGAGAGGCTTTTGCGGAGTCTGAACCTGCTGATCTAACAATCAGTTGGGAGAACCTTAGCCCAGAGATTAAATTTGGAAAATTAGGATTTTATCCTAGTGGATCTTTCCTTAGATCTGAGTTGTATTTATTGAAATTTAAAGTATCTGAGGTTTCTTTACAAGTAGCAGAAGCGCAGAAAAAATTGTCTAAACCTAGAAGTTTGGTAAAAGAATTAGTATTGGCAAGTGGTGGTTTTGCGGGAATAAATGCCAACTTCTTCGATCCTCTTGGTGCTCCATTGGGTCTTGTGCTTCCAAGTTCTAGGGAAGCTAATAAAAAAGTACAACTTGGTGGAAAATTACTTACCGGAATTTTATACATTTCTAATGATGCTCCTTTTGTCATTTCAAGAGAAGAGTTTAAGCCAGATGGTGTGAGCTTGGCCTTACAAGCCGGACCAATCCTTTATAAAGCTGGGAGTAGAATAGAGTTTAAATCTCCTTCTCAGACCAGTAGAAGATCAGGAATTGCAATTACTAAGAATGAAGAATTTGTTATGTTTGCAACATTACTTAGATTTCCAGGTGCAACTTTAGAGGACATACAAGAAGTATTATCTAAAACCGGTTTAGAAATTCGAGACGCTTTAAATCTAGATGGTGGAGGATCTTCACAATTTTATATTAAAAGCACAGATTCAAAAGAGGAAGTTTCTATCTCAGGTGGAGATGAAGTTCCAGTAGCGCTAGTAGTAGGTGGTAAGTAATGAGTGAAGTAAGTGTAGAAGTACAGAAATCTTTAGAAGTTATGCTAACCGAGGACAGAATAAATCGCATTGATTCTGTCCTTGCTCATAGAACCAGAAATGTCGTAATTGTTTTGGACCGCGTATACCATGAACATAATATCTCGGCAGTTATAAGAAGTGCTGATGCATTTGGTATTCAGAAGATATATTTAATTGGTAAGGGCTTTAGTTCACAGAGAGGTATAAGCCTTGGTACGGAGAGGTGGGTTGAGATTGAGGAATATTTGGATGCTAGTGAGTTGGTAAATAAATTAAAAGCGGATGGATTTAAGTTAGTATCACTTGTTCCTCCTTTAGCGAAGGATCAGCTTGGACTGGATAAGTCTGTTAAGGCGCCTGTGCCTGTTTTAGATTTGCCTTTTAATGAGAAGCTCGCGCTAGTGTTTGGAAGTGAGGGAGAGGGGATTTCAGAAGAGTTGTATTTAAACTGTGATATCCCGGCTTATATTCCGATGTTTGGGTTTGTAGAGAGTCTTAATGTGTCAGTTGCTTGTGCGCTTACCCTTTATTCTGCTTTCATAAGTAATGGTGAGTTTAGGCAGAGATCTAAACCACTTGAAGATAGTGATAAAAATGCACTTAGGTGGGATTGGATTAAAAAGTCTGTGGTGAATTCTGATGTGGTTATCTCAGAATTACAGAAGAGAGGCATCTAATTATGAATTCTAGAAAAATTAGAATTGGCTGTGGTCAAGGTTTCTGGGGGGACTGGATAGAAGCACCGGTACGTTTAGTTGAAGCGGGTGATCTTGATTACTTAATGCTTGATTATTTAGCAGAAGTTACAATGTCAATTCTCGCTAAACAATTTGAAAGAGATCCTAGTAAGGGATATGCAAGTGACTTTCCACCGTTAGTGAGTAGGCTTAAGGAATCTTTAGTTAGTGGTAAGTTAAGAATAATAGCTAATGCTGGAGGGGTAAATCCAGAAGCATGTGCGAGGGCTGTAGTAAGTTTAATTGGGGATAAAATTCCTGTCGCCATTGTTAAAGGAGATAGTATCCTTTCAAATTTAGATAACTTTGAAGCTAGTGGTTGTGAATTTTTACATCTTGAATCTGGAGTAGGTATCAAGACTGTAAGGGATAACTTAAAAAGTATGAATGCATACTTGGGTGCTAAGTCTATAGTAGAGGCCTTAGAGGCTGGTGCGAAAGTAATTATAACAGGTAGGGTTTCAGATCCTGCAATGTGTCTTGCTCCAATAATCCATGAATATAAAATTCCTTGGGATGATTATGATCGACTGGCATCGGGAGTTGTAGCGGGGCATATCATTGAATGCGGGGCGCAGGCTACGGGCGGGAATTATTCTTATGATTGGTCAGGGGTTTCTAATTTGAGTAACATTGGTTATCCAATAGTAGAGTTTTCTGAAGATGGAAGTTTTGTAGTTACTAAGCCTGATACGCATGGTGGATTGGTCACTGTTCAATCAGTAACTGAGCAGTTAGTATACGAAATTGGTGATCCTCAGAACTTTATAACTCCTGATGTGGTAGCAGATTTTACAACTATTAATTTAAAGTCAGTGGGTGATAATAAAATAGAAGTATCTGGAGTTAAAGGCACGCAAGCTCCTGATACTCTTAAGGTATCTGCTTCTTATTTTGATGGTTATATGGCGGAAGGGACTTTAATCTTAGTCGGTCCTAGAGTTAGGGAGAAGGCTAGTATATGTGAGAAAATTTTAAGAGATAGAATTTTTGATTTAAAATTAGAATATTCAGAGATTCTATTTGAAAGACTAGGAGATTGTGGGTCAACTCCAGGTATCTCTGAGAAGTTAAATTCACCAGAACCTATGGAAATAGTTTTTAGAGTTGCTATTCGTGGTTCAAATAAAAAGGATTTAGAAAGATTCACAAGAGAAGTTGCTCCTTTAGTTCTAAGTGGACCATCGGGTATTACTGGTTATGCCGGCGGGAAGAAGCCTGTTAGAGAGGTTTATTCATATTTCCCTACACTAATTAGTAAGTCTCTAGTTAAGGAATCGGTGGAGATTTTATGAAAAGAGTTTTAAGAGATTTTGCGCACGCTCGCTCTGGAGATAAGGGCTCTGATTCTAATATCGGAGTTGTTGCGAGAGATGGTGAAAGCTTTCAGTATCTTAAAAAACATTTAACAGCGGATGTTGTTAAGAATTATTTTTCGTCAATTTGCACGGGGGAGGTTATTAGATATGAGCTTCCTAATCTAAGTGCGTTTAATTTTATTTTAAAAGGTGCACTTGGGTCTGGTGGGGCTAGTTCATTAAGAAGTGATGCTCAAGGGAAGTCACTAGGAGAGCTTTTACTGAATATGGTGCTAGATGACACCAAGTAATATTAAAGAAGCTACTAACAAGTTAAAAGAGGATGGGGTTGTAATCATCCTTGATGACATAGCCTCCGAGAGACAGTCTTATCTAGTGGCTCAAGCTAAAACTGCAAATGAATCAAGAATCTCTTGGATGATAAATTCTGGTAGGGGAATATTATTTATCGCTTTAACAGAAGAGGAAGCTAATAATCGCGGAATGAAGCCTGCTTTCATCGATCCAAATTCAGGATTTAGATTCGGTCCAAGTATTGAATCCAGAGAGGGTGTAAGATCGGGTATTTCAGCTTCTGATAGGGCTACTACTGTTAGGTCATTCTTTGATGCTAGTTTAAGTAATAAATCTATTGTTTCTCCTGGGCATGTATTCCCGCTGATATCAAGAAAAGGTGGGTTATTGGTGTCTTACGGTGTGCCTGAAGGGGTGAGTGATTTACTTCGTATTTCTGGTTTAAAAGAGATTGGTATTTTAATGCATCTTTTAAATGAGCAAGGAGAACACTTTACTAGTGATCAATTGGAAGAGTTTTCAAAATCTAATAATACTCCAATTGTTCGCTTAAGTGATATCGCTAAGTATTTAATTTCCACAGAGCCTTTAGTTAAGAAAGAGGCTGAAACGAGAATTCCTACAAAGGATTTTGGAGTTTTGGTTGCTCATGGTTTTAGGTCTCTTCATGATCAAGTAGAGCATATCGCATTTACTTATAATTTAGAGCTTTCGAATGGAAATCCAGTTTTAACTAGAATGCATTCTGAGAAAAAAGTTGGGGATATTTTTCACATCGATCCAAAGGGTGGAAGATTTAAACTGAGGTCTGCTTTGGATGAGATTACTAAGGCGGGGTCGGGGGCTTTTGTTTATATTCGGAAGTCAAATGCAAAAACAACTTCTGAAGAGCTTTTAGATAATTCAGAGCAGAAAGTTAAAATTCAGGATTTAAGGGAATTAGGTGTGGGTGCTCAAATTCTTCAAGCCTTAAATATTAAATCAATTAAACTAATTTCTAGTTCTAGTAATAGAGTGCCAGATCTTTCGGCATTTAATATTTCAGTAGAGGGTAGGTAGTATGTCTAATCTTAATAAATCAAAAACTGTTAATTTTGCAGATGTTGCACACGGTACTTTAATTTTTGATAAAGCCAATTCTTGGGATGCGTTGATTTTAAAATTAGTTGATACCGCTTGGGTGCAGAGACTAAGAAGAATTAGTCAGACGGGAAACACTAAGCTCGTTTATATGTTTGCGGAGCATTCAAGGTTCGGTCATAGTCTGGGCGTCGCTTATCTTGCATCTCTTTTATTAAAACATTTAGAAGGTGATAGGCCAGAGATTGTAAGAGAATATGGACCAGCGATTGGCGCAGCAGCAATTTTACATGACATAGGGCATCTAGCTCCAGGTTCACATTTAGCGGAAAGTGTGTGGACGAAGTCAGGTAAGTTATCTCATGAAGATTTAACGATGAGAGTGATTAAGGAAGATCCAGAGATTTCAGGAATCTTAGATTCCTATTCTCCTGGAATGAAAGACTTGGTAGTAGGAATTTTAGATGAAGATCCTAGTCTTCCACCTTGGGTTACTTCTTTGGTTTCTGGTGGTGGGTGGAATGTGGATAGGGGAAACTGGTCTATTGTTGATAGCGTGATGTGTGCGGTTAGTTATGGTCGTTATAACGTCACTGCGCTTATTGATGCGTTTAGAATTTCAGATACCAATGAATTGGTTCTTCAAGAAAGTAGGTTGGACGCCTTGTCCCATTTCTTCGTCGCAAGAAACTCTATGTATAGACAAATTTATCAGCACAGAGTGCTTCAGGTAGCTGATGCGATGACTAAGAGTATAGTGAGAAGGATAAAGGAGCGTGGAGAGGATGCGAGTGGGGTATTTATGGATCCTGTAATGAAACAGATTCTTTTTAGGGATGATATTTTTAATACTCTTTCTTTAAGGACACTATTTACAGTTGATGAGGCTTGGTGGTCTTATCATTTATCGCATTGGTGTGAGGCGGAGGATAAGATTCTTAGTGATTTATCTAGTAGGCTTTTTAATAGAAAACTTTTTAAAACATTACCACTTGAAAAAGGAAATGATGTACTAGTTAAAAAAGCACATGAACTTTCTAAGGCTAAGGGCTTAGATCCGGCTTTTTATGTTATAGAAGTTAGAGAAAAAGATAGTCACAGAGATACTCCTGAAGAACCACCTAAGGTGTTTAGAGAATCTGGGGAGATAGTAAGGGTAAAAGATGTAGAACCTTTGGTAGAGATCTTACTTGAGAAGTCAGGCATTAGTAGAGGGTGGTTGGCTGTTACGGAAGAGGTGAAGAGGGAGTTGGTTTAGCCTAGCCTTGCCTTTGCATGCCCCTTCCCTTGTAAGAGAGTACCTTATCTGCTGGAAGAGACAGTCAAATCAAATACGATCATTCGCTAGCTGGATAGTTTATCCACATTGAACTACCGTAGGGGCGACCCTTGCGGTCGCCCGCAATACTAATTTTTAGAGCGGGTAACCGCAAGGGTTACCCCTACGTTCTATTTTTTAAAGGGGTCGAATTCCACCCCTTTCGTTTTGTGGCAGGGAGTAGCGCTTTAAATCTATTCCCCTCTAAGTAATATGGAATCCCTTATTGCTTGAACGCTAATTGGGCCAGTATTTTCTGTAAGTGAAACTTTTCCATATAATTCTAAGTCCAGGTCTTGAAGTTGTTTTAAGTATTTTTCATGCGGTGCAAACTGTGGGCGGGCAGATTTTACTTTATGAAAGGCTTCACTTAGGTTCATTCCGCAGTGCTTCATCAGGTAGCCTGTAACAACTGAGGGGGAGCGATTTTGTCCCATGTGACAATGAATAAGAATTCTCTCGTTTCTTGTCTTTGCAGAATTTATTACTTCTGAACACTTATCAATTACTGATCCTAGTGAACTCTCACCAAGGTCAGATAGGGGAAAGTGAAATTGTTGATAAGGTGCATCTTCTTCAAAGCGAATTGATTCACTTACTGTTAAAATGTAGTTAATAGCATATTCTTTTAGTAAGTTCTTATTCCTTGCGCAGGCTTGAGATCCTAAATATAGGAAAGGTAGTATTGGGGAGTAGGTTTTCATGAATGCATTAATTATTCTCTTTAAATAGTAGAATGGCAAGATTTTTATTACTTTGGCTTGTTGAAAAATGCTTAAGTTTTAGGAGGTTAGGTTAAAATGGACCAAATCCATAATTCATTTGCGGATTTGGATGGTTTTATGCTATGATATTGAAATGATTCAAAGAAAGGCACAAATAAAACTCATAGAGCTGGCAAGTAAGTATAGGGTTGTAACTGTAATTGGACCTCGGCAAGCGGGTAAATCTACTTTATGTAGAGAGTCATTTCCAGATAAGCCGGTTATAAATTTAGAAGATCCTGAGTTAAGAAGTTTTGCTGATTCTGACCCGAAGGGATTATTGAATAGATATCCTAATGGATGTTTTATAGATGAGATTCAAAGATGTCCTGATCTATTGTCATATGTGCAAACGATAGTTGATGCTTCCAATCAACCTGGGCAGTTTATTATTTCAGGCAGTCATCAACTATTACTAATGGAATCAATATCGCAGTCCTTGGCGGGAAGAACTGCGATATTAAAATTGCTACCACTTTCATTTGAAGAAATTAGTGGGGTTGGAAATTTAGATTTAGATACTTTGATGTATCAAGGCTCATATCCTGAAATAGTTTCTAAGGGACTAAATCCTACAGAGGCCCTTGGATTTTATGTTCAAACTTATCTTGAAAAAGATGTACGAAATATTCAAGCTATTAGAGATTTATCCATGTTTCAGAATTTCTTAAAGCTTGCTGCAAGTAGGTCTGGAAGCGTTATCAATATGGCTTCATTAAGTAGTGACTTAGGAGTATCCGAGGGTACGATCAAAAATTGGATATCGGTAGCAGAGGCATCTTTTGTTATGTTTAGGCTTTATCCTTATTATAAGCATCTTGGTAGCAGGATTTCAAAATCTCCTAAGTTATACTTTTATGATACTGGTTTATTGTCATATTTGTTAGGAATAAAGAATTCAGAACATTTACGTTCTCATCCTCTGAGAGGGGGTATTTTTGAAACCTATATTGTTTCGGAGTCATTTAAGTATTTACTAAATCGTGTGTTAGAACCAAACTTATATTTTTATAGAGATAGAGTTACGGAAATAGATTTAATAGCTGAAACTTCAACGGGCCCGCTTCCAATTGAAATTAAATCTTCTGTTACCTTTAAGGAAGATTTAATAAAAAATATTGTCCGGTCGAATAAGCGATTAACTGGTTTGCGATCAGATAGTATGCTCTTATATGCTGGAGAAGAGTCATTCCAGTTTAAAACAACGAATGTGGTATCTCGTACCAGACTGGAATTATTGGGCGAGGCAATTGTGGCTTGAGAGAGCTATCTAATTAGTCCTAGAACTGCGCATCTCTATAGGGCCTCAGAGCATAGTAAGTAAACGTCATCTACTTTACGGCTTAATTACTTGGATACTTACATTCTCCCTAGCACTTAAGGCGCCATCGGTCACAGAGAAGGGTACTATGTAAGTCCCTGTCTGTCCCGAAGCTGGCTTCCAGCTAAATGTTCTAGTACTAGCTGAGAAAGTTGCACCTTGTGGCAAATTAAGGGCAGAAAAAGTAGGTTTGGTTCCATCTGGATCAGATCCACTAACACTAAATTTTAGCAAAACTCCCTCTTTTACACTCTTACTACCAATTGGTACTAGAACTGGAGGCCTATTAGTATTAGCAATAACAATAGTTACTAACTCTGAGTTACTAACTTTACCATCGCTAGCATAGAATCTTACGTTTTTAGTGCTAGCTTGAGTATAGGTAGGGGTCCAAGAAAACACTCCCGTAGTTTCATTATAAGCACTGCCAACAGGTAAGCCATTAGCGAATGTAGTTACAGGATCTCCATCTGGGTCTGAGACAGAAACACTTAACACTAAAGGCTGACCTTCAGCACCTGTCCTAATGCCTAAAACAGAAATTATAGGCTTACGATTAGTGTTAGTAACATTAACACTAAAAGTACGAGATGCCGAAACGTATCCATCACTTACTGAGACTAAAATTCCCGAATAAAGGCCTGCCTGAGTAAAGCTTGGCTTCCATGAGAACACGCCGGTATTGGGATCCAAAGAAGACCCTTGTGGTAAATTAGTACCAGTAAAAGTAAGGGTGTCGTTGTCGGTATCTTTAGCAACAAGTGGAATTGTGAGTAATGCGTCTTCTCTGATTGTTTTATTACTTACTGCAGTTAAGGTAGGGGCTCTATTAAAGTTCTTAACCTCTATTTTAACGGAAATTGAGTCGACAGAAACTCCATCACTTACTTCAAAGACCACATCATATATACCTGCCTGCTGATAGCTTGGTTTCCAACTAAATAGGCCCGACAAAGGATCTAAGCTAGAACCTGCTGGAAGATTAGATGAGCTATATGTTAATCTATCTCCCTCGGGATCTAAGGCTATTAGAGGAAAAGATAGAACCTTATTTTCCTCAACTGTTTTGTTCTCTACTGGAAGAAGGGAGGGTGGGTTATTTTCGTAATAAACCTCATCCTCCGAGACTAAGTAGTAAGATGTGGTGGTAGGTAGAAATGTAAAAGTCTGAAATTTAGGACTGCCTGCTTGTATCGTTTGCACCACATCATACAGACTCGCATCCTCAGTGGATTGTTTAAGTAGATGATAGGACTTTCCTTCTCTAAATGCTGAGGTATGTACTTCAACCTCTCCACTCTCTAAGGATCTCACCTTAGTTCCCCAAGGCCTTGCTAATGGCTCGCCAATAAAAATGCCTTCAATTGGCATTGCAACTGACTTCCAATAACTCTCAATCAGAGACTCACCTGAAAAATAATAATTGAATAATATAGCAGGATCAGGGAACTTAGCTCTGTAATTGCAGGGCTCGACAACAGTACCATAACTACCCGTAGCTCCTGCCTCTAACCACCTTAGGGAAGTCATCTGCGAATTACCGTATCCCGCCGTAAGTGCTCCTCCGTATGAGGTAAGATGATCTGCTACGGCTCCAGGGACAAATTGTAATGTATTTAGGTCTTGAACAAAATGGGTCCCCGTAAAGTAAAACAGAATATTATTTACATTTGTAAGATAATCAGACCCAGTTCCAGTACTATTGTTAACATGCGTAATTTTAAGGCTATTAATAGGGTCGTTCCAGACGCTAGCAGCGTAGGAAAATCTTGAACTTCTTGAGCTCCTAACGCTGTCTGTGGTAGTCAATAAATATCCATCACCTCGTGGAAAACTCAAATCAGAGCTTAGTCCTCTATTAATTACGGCCTGAACATTATTAGTATCCATCCCTGCTAACATCATTGTAGGAATGATGCCTAGGTCAGTCCTCGCCTGTTTTGAGTCAGAGGCATAATAGTTAGAAAAGAGCGTAGTATGACAAGTCTGCGCATTGGCAGGCTGACAGTAAGAGGAATTAAATCCAAATGCAAAGGCAGATGTTATAGACATGCAGTCAACCTTCCAAGGATTAGTCCATGTTAGGGCAAAAGCCTGTACATTGGAAGGGGTTCTGCTTAGCACGTCAGCCCTCAGTGCATTAAACTCAGCCCCTGACATATTCTGAGATCCTGCAGGGAAGCTAACTTGAATAACATTAGCATCGGGAATATTTCTTGCTGACTTATATAAGGAGGCTACTGCTACAGATTGAGCATCCTGAGTGTTTACCAACAAGCCCAACTCAGAAGCTGGCATTGCATGTCTAACCATTGTTAGGGCAGTGGTAGAGGCTTGAAATACCTCGGGAGTAAAGTTCTTTAACTTGAACTGGCTCTGGCTCGAGGCAGGAGAAGCAAACAAAGTTAAAACTATAAGTAAGGATGAATAGTAACAACGTCTCATCAAGGGTCCCTCCATTTGTTTGTTCTTTTATTCTATAATGGACCTAAAAAAGCAAGGCTTGGTGCTTTTTCATGCCAAATTGTCTGATTAATTTAAGTTGAAGATTATTCAACCTGCCCAAGTTTAGTCCTGACCGCAGAGAACCCCTAAAAGTGGTAAAGTGAATGTCGTTCTAGGGCGTTGCGGTTTTTTAGGCCGCAACGCTTTTTTAAGAACCTTCAAGAGCTTTTGCTAGGCGCAGTTAGAGTCAAATCCAGCTGGTGGCCTACTTCTCGTCCATACCTCCGGCAGAGCTTCGCCAAACATTTGCTGATATCCACTCGGAAATCCTTCCGTTGGAGCGAAGTGGCTTGACTCGTGATCCAAGTAACCTTCAAAAACCAGTTCGCAAAAAGTACGATAACGCTTAGTGTCAAGGATGAAGGCGTGCCATAGCTCGTCTACTGTCCTTGACTCAAGAGTAATCGGCTTGTTCCATAAGAGCCTAAGCAGGAAGTAACGCTTTAGTTCAGTTTGCACTTCTGCTCTCGCCCCGTAGCGATTCAGGTCGAGATCAGCAATCTTTCGAACTTTTTCTGGCGCCCCCAACTCGGGCATTGCTCCAAATGGCCAATTCGTACTCATTTTCAACACCTTTCAAATCTAGAAACCTTAAAAACCATATAGCGAACGACATTCACTACATTTTGAGGATAGTTGATTATTGTAATTTCCCGCTACGGTAGATATAAACTAGCGGGATTTAATAATAATATTGTAATTTTTAATAGGAATGCCGGAATGTTTAAGGATTTAGACAGAATCGATAGGAAGCTTCTAGCTTTGTTAGATACGGATTCTAGACAGTCTTTTTCTAAGTTAGCTAAGTCCCTTCGTCTTGGAAGTGATTTAGTTGAGTACCGTGTTTCTAATTATATTAGTTCTGGCATGATAGAGAGGTTTTCCGTTGTGGCGGATCCTTTCTGCGTTGGTTGGTGGGTGGTTAAGAACTATGTAAAGTTAAAAACAAATCCTAAAAAATTAAGATCAATTTTAAACTTTGTAAAAAGTCATAAAGATAGTTATTGGATTGCAGAGTTGTACGGCAGATTTGATTTGTTGTTTTCTTATGTGGCAGATAGTCCTAGAGATTGTAGAATTTTCGAAGAGGAGTTTAAGGATATTTCTACTGATTCAATTGTAGATTTTCAAGTGGCTATAGCTACAAGGCTTACTCGTTTTAGTAGAAAGTATTTTCGTGATAATGGAGCAAAGGGAGAAGCATATGTGTTCTCACCGGAAAGAGATAGGGTTAGTTTGGATGAGGTGGATGTTAAGTTGGTAAGTCTTCTTTATGATAATGCAAGATATTCGTTAACGTATCTTGCTGGGGAGGTTTCAATGACTTCTGCAACGGTGGCTAAAAGGATTGAGCGTCTGGAAGAGGCGAAGGTAATTTTGGGTTATCGTTTTCAGTTGAATTATCAAGTAATTGGATTGTTATTTTTTAAATTGCTTTTACAATTATCAGACTATACAAAAGAGTTTAGGCAGGATTTATATGAATACTGTAAGGGGCATTTAAATGTTACTTGTTTTGTCGAACAAATAGGTGTTTTCCCAATAGAGATTGAAGTTGAAGTTCTAGGTTATGATGATTTAAATAAGTTTATAGATGAATTTAGAGTAAAGTTTGATAAAGGTATTAGTAACTTTGAAGTTCTATTAATTAGGAAAGATCATTTGCATCGTTTCCCAGAATCTTTGATTTAAGATTGGTTTAGATAAGAGAACGCAGGCCCCACCTTTCGGTTAAAACCTGCGTAGGAGTTTAAATGCGATCTGAGAAATCGACTGGCTCTCCTGTTACGGGATCGAACCCATAGTCCTGTGACACTCCGAGACTTGGCAAAGAATTTGGATCTACCGGTCCCTGCGGGATGCCACCGAAGACATCAACAAAGCCATCAGCGTCACCGCCAAGCTCACTGGCAGGTGCATTTTCTGAGTCTTCTCCTTCCACATCCGTGCTGTCCTCGTCGTCGAAATCATCTACCAACGCACTGTCGTCGAAAAATTCCTCAACCATCCCGTCGACCGCCCCGGATGCTGACTGCGTATCTGCAGGGCTCTCATTTGGTGGGCCTGAAGTTCCTTCAGAGCGTGGATCCAATCTTCTAGCAAAGCGCATCATCGAAATACTTATTCCAAAGAACGCTCTTGGAGAAAAAGGGTAGCTTGCTACGCTTACGACCGCTAATACTTCATATGTATTGCCTCTGACTACAAGCCCAGCATCCTTAACATGACTCTCTCCGCAGTTTGGACAAGGAAAGAAGTCTCCTTGATCTGTTAGTGATACAAAGACTGCAGAGGAAACATCCCCTCCAATGTTCACCACTACTGTTGTGCCGTCAGGGAATTGGGCTCCAGTAAGTCCTTTTTGAGTGATTGGGATTACACTGGATACATCCTTGGTTCGACGATTTCGTAGTGCGAATCCCTTGTCTCCTGGGAAAGGGATAAGTTGCAAGTCTCTCATGATTTTGCCGTCCTTCTGGGCCTTCTAAAAAATTCCCGAAAAAACCTTTTTTTCGGGTCTGCGTAACCCTACTGGGCAATTCATTAACCAGTAGGCTATAACGCAGGCCTCTTACCTAGTGTCCTTAGACACTTAACTTCTACCCAAGATGTGAATCAAGCTACTTTAGAGATTGATTTTTAGCTTAATTAGCATGCTTTTCGTAGGTAAGCAATTTGGGGCGGACATAAAGTTTTTACTATGAAAAATGGGCTCTTAGCATAGCTAAGAGCCCCTGTTTGAGCGCGTTTACATCCTTCTAAAAGTCGGCAGTTGTACCATCTGCCATTCCAAGAACCTTTATGAGAATAGGTAAAGGGGTTTGAATATTCATTCCCCTTATTGATCCATCTCCCATCAACACATTCATTTTGCCTTTATGAAAACTGAACGGTTCCATGTCGATGATTGCATCAACATGTGAACCGTTTGTAATCCCCCATAGGTCTCCCGGACTACTTCCCGTCCTTCCGTTCACACCGTCAAGCACGAATGCGTTCATGGGGTGAAAAACATTTCCACCTTCCACGCGCTCCCTATGAGCGTGATCCAAGTGTCTTCTGAAACCTCCAGCAGATTCAACTAAAATGGCTGTATTGCTTATCCCATCTCCAATTTCTGAAAGCCTTGAATTCTCAAAGTTGTCAGAAGCGTATCTTATTCCCATTACAGTTTCGTAAGAGCGGTCCTCAATCGCTTCGTATTTAATAAGCCATGCTTCTAAAGCCGGTGAGATTCCTCCAATAGGAAAGAAATTTGAGCCTTCCACTAGTGTCTCACCAAGTAATACATCTCCATCTGGTACTGCAGAAGGGCATTTAAATATTCTTCCTCCACCATTCTGAGCTACTTCTAAGTTGACCCCCTCCCAAGGAGCAAGGTCGTAATTCCATCGACTAGCCTCAGCCCCTTTCTCTAAGTAGGGAAGCAAACCAACCGCCCACGTACTTTGAGGTAGGCCTCTATTGGTATCGAAGGTCACTCCACGAGGCAGTGTCTTCCAAGTGCCTTCGTAGTTATGAAGTGCAAGCCCAATCTGTTTAAGATTGTTCGCGCACTCTGTTCTTCTCGCGGCCTCTCTAGCGGATTGAACCGCAGGGAGGATTAGTGCAGTTAGAACAGCAATGATCGCCATCACCACCATCAGTTCGATCAACGTAAAGCCAGATTTGGTCTTACATTGCATCTCTAGTTTCTCCACTCTCTTTTTCTTTCTCGCCACCGTAATTGCGATGACCAGAAATACCATCAGCCCGATGCTAGAAACCATAAATGCCTTATCCGCAAATTCGTCCGCTGAAGGTTGGTTAAACTTGGGGGGATAGTTGGGGATTTCTCCTGTATTACTATTCACCCCTGGATTGTTCCAGTACTTTTCGATCCCTCGTGAATTTAACTCATCCATTCCTCATCCTCCCTTTTTCCGCTATCAAAACAATTGGCGGAAAACCAAAAAAGTAAACTATCCCACACAGAAGTCCACCCAAGAAAACATCCCACCAGTAGAGACCGAATTCATGGGTTTCTTTATCTAGAAAGACTAAAGCCATCAATAACGCCATGCACACCACAACTGCCGTCCCAATATCCCAATCAATCCGCAACATCGGTTCTTCTTTCTCCATATTCCTAGTGGCTTTTTGAGCCAGCACAGGCAGCGTTTCAGCAAGCCGGATGGTTCTTTCAATATTCTGTGCCTCTGAGATTGGGAGTTTGGTTATCTGCCTCAATCTCATTTGAATCGCACCTAGCACAGGTGAAAGTTCAATGTTTAGTCCACTCAAAGAGAGATTAATCTTTTCAAGGGCTGCTCCTGTAAGAAGCCCTCTGAATATTCTCTCTCTCATCCCTGCATGCGCATTCTTTTCAAACAAGAAGCTAAGAGACAGAAGGTGAGCGCCATAGCTGAAAAATGCTTTCGGCTTAGGAACTCTAACTTTTGCTCTCTTAAGTTGCCCTTTGTACTGAAGGAATACGAGTAAACATTCAGCGGTATCAATACCCCATTTTCCTCCCCAGAGATTATTCTCTTGAAGGAGAGTCATGAGAGCCTTTGCCTCGCTCTTCAGTTCTTCCCTCTTATTGATCCTGAGATTAGTTACGAATCGAGCGCCAAGGCCTCTCTTCTTTAACTTCTCGAAGATCTTTAGGAAGGTGATCAGTACATTAACTTTTACCCCACACAGCGGACCGTCTTTCTCAAAGAGTGCTTTGAGAGAAACTTCCGCGTGCTCACTTGACACTCCCTCTGTGGCAGTTGCCCAAAGAGAAAGTGCTTTGTAGCTGACGGCGCTCATCTTAAACACTCCTGACAAAAAACGGAATAAAACCTTTAAACGCTCATGGTAATTACCACTAATGCAAAAGATTCGCAATAGGGAGACGCGAAGAATTACCAAAAAAATGATTTGAATTTGTTAAGAGAGAGGATAATTACACGCAAAACACACTAAGTAAATGCGACAATGTGTCGCGTCTATCAGCGATTTCTTTAGATTGGGCAAAATAATTTTTGATTAGAGTCATTAAACCCAATACACTAATCAATGTGCTTGAAGCGAAAGGTTAAAGCCTAGCCGGAAATAATGAGGGCCATCATTGGACTCATTCTTTTCTTTTTCCTTCATTGTGGAGGGCCAGGTTATGATCAGACGCTTTTTGTGTTTTTGTTTTGTGTTGACTGTAGTGATGCTGGGGGAGGATTTTTCAATTTGTTTTGGGGCGGATGAAAGTCCGGATTTAATTGTAGGAGAATTGCCTGCAAGCGAAGACGGAGTGCTAAGAGCGTTTACGCCCCCGGATAAAAAGGAATCCCAGCAAGCTGCTAGTAGGGTGTTCGGCGTATTATTGGGGACTGTATTTTTTGTTGTTATTTTATTCATTCTGTTAGCTCTGTTTTATTCAAGAAAAACAGGGCTACCAAAGCCGACAGTTCTACGAAGAGGGAAAAAGGAAGCTCCTACTAGTCAACGTGAGAAAGAACCTGAAGAACGAACTCGTTATACTTTAGACGAGGAGTAAGAGGGTTCTCGAGGTGATGAGTATGGATACTTATCACCTTTGGTTTTGATGCTTCAAGCTCTATAAATCTGGAATAGTCTTAGAGATTGCTTCATTGAGTAGTTTTTCAATAGAAGTATAATTGTTTTCTTCTGCAAAGCTTAGAGCAGTACGCTCATAATTATCTTTTAAATTAGGATTAGCCCCCAGTTTTAGAAGTGATTCTACTACCTCTTCTCGACCATACATACTTGCTATCATCAAAGGTGTTCTGCCGTAAGAATTCTGGGCATCTAGAAATGCTCCTTCCGATACAAGAATTTCTACTGTCTCAGCGTTAAGTACGAACATTAAGGGTGTTTCACCTACGCTATTAGCAAAATTGGGATTTATTCCAAACTTAATCAATCTAAGTACCTCATTCTTATTTTCCACTTTTATGGCATCAATAAACCTTGAAGTACGATCAACTAAGTATGTTCCAGTGTTTTGATACCGCCATAGAATATAATACATGATGGCATTTACAATTATTAAGAAGAATACCGCACCGAAAATTAGCCTCGTGATTCTAGAACTTACTTTTCTTATAGCCTGATTTTGATTTCCCTTATAAAGCCTAATTATTCCTTGTCCGATGTTAAAGTCAGATATGATACCTTGCTTTTCTGGATCATAGCATCCAACTATGCATACCTCATCACCTTGAAGTATAGATGATTCTTTATAATGTAAGGAATTTAGATCATAAGTTTTATTCATCTGAAGATGTTTACATATATTGCCGTCAGTATCAGCAAAAACATCTTTCACGTGAGAAATAGTTCCACTAATGGATGTACTAGTCATATCTTCAAACTGAGTTTTAGAGATGAAATCTCTAGCATTCTCAACGGCGACATTGTTATCTATATATTTTTTCGTTAAGCCCTCCAATGAAGGATAGGATAATATTCTTACTTTCCCCCAAGGGCACATGACCTGACTAGGAACTAAGACTTCACCAGAGAATATTAACTCCGTTCTTTTACTATTAGAGTCGCTATTTAAATCTTCATATTCTCTACAGATATCATAGCTGTAAAGTACCGCATCCTGATTTGAGAAGGGCGTTTTTGTAGGGCTATCTATCGCCAGTATCGGTCCACTGACTGCAAATAGTTTTTTTGCATTAGGCATACCGCCCCTAGTGGAGTTTCTAATCATGCTCCTATCAAAATAAGCTATTTTGAGATTCCTTAGACAACCGAGGCCTAGTAGAGTTGTAATGCTCCCTATTATAGCGCAGATCCAATCTGCCGGAGGTTCATAGTGCCCATTCAGAATATAATAATAAGTAGCAAGGGAAAAGAGCCAGATAAAAAGAGTGAGAAGTAGCGATTTTTTCATAATTGCTTCTATACATGGTGTTTTGAAGTTAAATTTAAGATTTAAAACTTCTAAGGTATTTAGCAAGAAGATTCTCTCTTAAGAACGTCATTATCTTAAACCCCTTAGAATAAGCTACTGAGTTATGAAATTCTCTAAGTGAATCTACTTCTAATTTAAGAATGCGATTTTCGTTTTTACTTTCTTCTAATTTGCCTATTAGCTCACCATGCGCGATTTGAACTTGAAGGTGTTTACCTGACCAGTCAGTAAGGTATTCAGTTTTTAATCTAATATCCGTTCGAGTATCACAGACCATATACTTAAGATTTATGACACTTTGTAAGAAACTCTTAGAGCTAGTTTCCCAGTCTGGCCAATGACTAGCTTCTTCTATGGCTCCCGCTTTTAAACGCTTAAGGTAATCAGGTTCAGCTTTTAAACGGTTTATTGAATTTACAACACCTGTCTCATCATCAACATCTAGAATGATACTATTAATATCATTCTTCATATATTCTTCGTGACCGGTTACGTTATAGATAATTGCTGTCCCTCCGCAGTGGAATATTTCTAAAGGTGGGCCGAACATTCCTTCAACATAACTTAGTTTTACTAGTACATCACAGGATCTATAAATCTTCGCCGTATCAACATTTTTTACAGATGAAAAAATTCTATCAACACCCTCAATTGGCTCTACGTTTCTTGAAGCAGTGAGTAACCAGATCTCGTCTGCATTGCTCTGTTTAGCTAACTCAATTGCCTTTTCAGTATTCTTGAAGAATATACCGAGTGGGCCTTCCACAAGCACACGTAACTTTCCTCCCTCCCTAGGCGCATATGCTTCTCCATCTGTCTGATAAATATCCTTTCTGATCCCGTTAAGAACAAGTTGTGAATCTCTATTGAAGTAAGTTTTTATATGATTCTGAATCCAGCTAGCTTCAGTAATGATTGGAAGATTAAAAGTATAAACTCCATCTGCCCATTTTCTTGTTGCATAGTCATTTTCTAAATAAAAGCGAGATTCAACGGATTGGTTAAAAAATGAGTAAGTTTTAGCGTTTACTCTGTGAAGCTTGTACACAGTAACCCACCAAGTGGCCATGGCGATGTCGAATTCTTCAGATTCGGCTTCATCAATAGTTTTATACTTGAATGTGGCGCCTTTATCATGCCAAAGTGGAGTTTCAGGGGCAACTGGTACGTCACATAAAATAGTTACATCAAGGCCTGATTCTTGAAGGTAGCTTGCGTGTTGAAATATAACATATGTTCCACCACTAATATCAGCTGAGCCAATAATTATAGCTATTTTTATTATATCCGCCATAGTTTCCTAGCTAGTTTGAATGCTTGAGATTGTTCCTGATCGAAAGCCAGTTTAAATTGATACCAACCATAGAAATGTTGAAGAAAACCTAAGCCTAGTTTTCTAAGGGTTAAGGCTGGCCACATACTATGGATAAGGGTAGTGTGCGGATCTCGGTAAAATTTAATGAGATTCCTAAACTTCTGAATCAAATTAATTTTATTAGACTTGAATTCAGTAAATTCAAATACCCCGAAGTTTTCAAAATGAGATACAGTTTCTATAAACGTCATCTCTTCTTCTGAGGGAAGAAGAACCATCTGTGCATGGAATTCTGCAATCATCCTGTCGAAATATTCAATGTTAAAGTGAGTGGTATCAAAAATTGAGCAAAGTTTCTGAAAAATTTCATAATACGATTTTAGTAATGGTGAAATTTTTTCATTATAAAGCTGAGTTTCATAAGGGTGTGCTGATAGCGAAACATCAACTGAGTTATCCGAATTTCTTATATACTCAGTAGCGCTACCATGAGATGCCCCAAGTAGGATTTCATAAACTGTTAATGTATTAGCAAATATCCATGCGCCATACTCTGGGGCGTGTGGCAGCGGAGAGAATATTATTCCTTCTTTCTTATTGGTAGGAGTGACGTTAGGGTTATTGGCTAGTCCCAGATAGTAACCATGGACATTCGTGTCTTCTGGAAGAAGCTTTCTGATATTATCCTGCATTGTCCCTTTCCAGCCTACATCCACAACAGAAAATGTGCCATTCTTAAGGTTGGCACCAAAAGAATTAACATAATCAAGAAATAGACTCTTTTGTTCTACTCTCTTTCTTTCGTATTCTTTTTGAAAAAGAGGATGCCCAATTATGTTTTTAAAGATCTTACTAGATGGAAAATGTGATTCTCTAACTGAAAGGGGTTCTTGGAATTCAGTTTGAAAGCTTTCTACCCAGCTTTCATCTATATTCAAGCTTAATATAAATTCCTTGCCTGAAATATTAACATACTGCCTGAACAGGATCTCGAATGTTTCTTCTTGAATTGACTTTAAAGAAGGTAAAAACGTAGATTTTCTAGATGCAAGAAAATAGTGAGATTTTATGGGGTTATCAATATTCAGGTTAGATTGATAATGGTCAAAAAGTTTCTTTAGAAATTCTCCTTCTCTAGAAAGAAAAAATACATCTTGTACGTTATCTTCTCGGAGCTTTCTGTATAGTCTAGCAATGAAGGAATAAAAGGTGAGGGTAATGTTAGAAAAAATTGGCCCAGTTTTTAGTGCCTCATTAACTTGGTTCCAAATATCTTGACTGGTTATCGATGGACATATTTCTTTCTGAAATAGTTCTTCATCAACTTTCTTCTTATCTGATTTGTCAAGATGAATTGCATTTAGGCCTTTGCTTTTAGGGCATTCAAAGTCTGAATGAATGTTGTCCCCAATCATTGTAGTTCTCTTAGGATCTAGGCTACACTCAGAAATAACCAGATCAAATAATCTCCCACTTCTTTTATTTTTAAGATATTCACTTGAAACATAAACTTCAGAGAACAGATCTTGAATTCTATGATGGTTTAGCATTCTCTCAAATTCATCTTTGGACAGATAGAAATCTGAGACAAGTATTAATTCCTTACCAGATTCTTTTTCTTTTCTTAGATGAGAAATCATGTCGGTAAGTAAAATTTGATATTTGAATTCTAAGTCTAATTCAATTTTTGATGATAGATTAACAAACTCTTCCTCAGAGTATAGAGAATCTAGTTCTCGATAATTTTTTGAAATATGTTCATAAAAGACTTTAGAAAACTCTGGGAAATAAAAATCATCATCTAGTCCGGAGTTTTTATTCCTGATACAAAGCTCGAGTTCTATCGCCGCTCTTATTCTGTAAGTCTCATCGGCTGGAATTTTTAAACCAAGAGCTTCTCTTATTCTTGAAGCCCAGAGATACTTTATGTATTCAGGGTGAACATTTCTAGTTACACAGGTGTCAAAGAAGTCCACA
>JBILFC010000108.1:0-9095 GCA_044351785.1 Bdellovibrionota bacterium | reverse complement strand
ACCACGGGTGACTCAGTTGAACCAGGTACGTACAAGATACCATCAAAGACTCTGGATTCACCCCGTCGTCCGCCTACCGTCGCAAATACAGTAGATAGCTCATACGTCGCAAGCTCCGCGCCAAGCATTGGTGCGGCGAGGACGAGTCGTTGTTCAAGTGCTTGAACACACAGAAATCCAGAAAGTGATGTCATCTGAGCCGATCGACGTTTGTTCGGTCGGTAAGATCGAGCAGCAGATTTGAAGATTCCAGCAACGCCATTCATTAAAGCAGATAGGAACATGTTTACACCTTCCTTCGCCTGTCATCAGGCAAAAAGAAACAGAAGAAAAATCCCAACCCCAAGCTCAACAAGAGCAGGGGAAATTCCGTGCTAGAAAACCTTTGAAAAACATTATGTTTTCTCAGCACAGTTTCTAAAGCGTGGGGGGTATGGTTAATAGGGAGAAGGTGAGAAAGGGGAGGGTTAAGCTGCTTCTTTCTCCGGCTCAACTTCTCTAAAGATCTGTTTCTCCTTGTTTACCCTAACAATATCTAAATCAAAATCCATTTGTAAACCCAACCAAAACTCAGGAGAGTTTCCGAAGTAAAATGCTAACCTTAATGCAGTATCGGCGGTAATAGATCTTTTACCTAAAACAATTTCATTAATCCTTCTAGGCGGGACCTTAATTGCATTAGCTAAACGATTCTGACTAAGCTCAAGGGGAACTAAGAATTCATCAAATAGAACTTCTCCGGGGTGAATAGGATTTAATTTTTTCTTAGCCATATATTCCTTATCGATGATAATCTACTACTTCTACACTATATGCATCGCCCGCATCCCAAGTGAAACAAATTCTCCATTGATTATTTACACGGATACTCCATTGGCCTGTTCTAGAACCCTTTAACATCTCCAGTCTATTGGCCGGTGGTATCCTAAGATCCCTAATATCAATAGAGCGATTTAACATCTTTAATTTTCTAAGAATTACCTGTTGTAAGTCAGCAGGAAACTTCTTAGATCTATCTAGATTGAAAATTGCTTCTGTGTCTTTACACTTAAACGATCTTATCATTTATGAGATGGTATCATGGAAGCGCTATAACGGCAAGCGTTATATTAAGTGGAGGTAAAAATTATACTTCACCATCACACCTTAAAGACTGTGCTAAAATTTATCTTCTACCCATATTCAATTGTTAAAACCGATCTTCCTCCCCTCTCTCCCCTTCTTCCTGTTAAAAAACCACGACTAAAGACCAGACTTTAAAATCTGATATATCGCTATTTAACTTATGCACGATGAACTAATAAAAATGTGCCCTAAAACAACTCAGGCAAGTCTTTAATATACAAAGAGCACAATAAGCCCGAATTATAACACTTTTGTTTAGTTGTAGGCAAGTTGGGTAAGTGGTTGATATTATGAATTAATTTAGGAAACTTCTGCCAAAACCGAAAGAAGTGGGGTAAGGCCCCCTTAAATTGTAAAGGGAAAGTAAATGGTTAACCTTTTATTAACTAAGGCACAATTAACTGAAGGCCTTCAATTTTTTGAAAGTCTTTTCTATTTGCGGTAGCAATAACCTTAATGTCATTACTTAAAGCGATGCTCGCAATTTCATAATCATGGACTAGAAGCCCTTTGACTTTATGCTGTAACAATAACGACATAAAAATTTCGGATGAAACTGAATCAGGATAAAGTAAAGCGCAATTTGTGGTTAAAATTTTAACAATCGCTACTGCATCATTAATAGTAAGAGAGGGTTCTTCCCCTTTAGTCGTTACGGCTAAAAATTCAGAAATATTCTTGGACGAGGTGACGCATTCGATATTCCCATCATTAAAGAATCTCCTTGCCCATAAATGAAAACAAGAGTCTTGATCAATTGCGTATATTAGTACGTTTGTGTCAAGGAAAACCTTATTCATAAGCTTCAGCTCGGATATCGAGGCTGTCAAATTTTCCTTTTAGATGCAAGGATGTAATAGGTTTTCTTTCAAGTTCAGTTGACTTTAACTGTTCAATAAATAGAAGTAATTTATCCAAAGAAGACTGTGGAAGATCATCTATTGCAATTTTTATTTCTTCAATGCTTACCTTGGCCATAGTTCATCTCATTGATATATTTAATTGTTAGTAAAAGTATAACAAAAATATGCGTTTTGTCATGCATTATGAGTCGAAAGGAATAGTTCCCTTAAATGATTTTCCTCTGCGGAAATTCATTCTGTAATCAGTATAATCAAAGAGTACATCAGGTACGACCTTATAACACTTCAGTTTAATTGTAGGTGAATTGGCTAAGTGCCTATAATTATGAGAGTAAAAAGAGTTGTAAATCATAGTTGCTTATCTAAATCATTTCATGCACTCTTTTCTACATAAGCTTTCATAACGCTTCGGAGGGGTAGTGGATGGTGAATGTGTGGGAGAATTGTTTCCTTAAGTGCTTATCTCAGGCAAGAATTAAGTTAGTATAGAATATTTAGGTTAGAGAAATGAAACATTGGCTAAATCACAGCGTAGCAATCGCTACAATCTTGTTCTCATTAAACGGATCAGCACAAGATAGCAGTATCGCTAACAACCCAAGCGCTCGGGCAGGCCTGAGGAGTGGGGTGGTGGGAAGAGCGATCGAAGGTGGAGAGTTTATTGGCGCGGAGCTTGCGACGTATGAGCTATCTACTGTATTTGCGACGGTAGGCGGACGACGGGGTGAATCCAGAGTCTTTGATGGTATCTTGTACGTACCTGGTTCAACTGAGTCACCCGTGGTAGGAACTCTAAACCTACAGACGGGTGAAACAAGTACGCTTGTAATGGAGGGAGGAGTCAGAAATTCCGGTATTGTTTCAGGAATTTTCAAGAAGAATGGAGAAATTTTCTTCACTGGAGTTGTTGAAGATTTCGATCGTAGCTATGATGTAGCGATCTGGGACCGAACAGGAAAGCTTACTCTTATTTCAGATGCTACTTCTTCTCCTCTGTCACGAGATGTAAGTTCTACCGGTCGTATTGTTCTTTCCGTTAATAATGATAAAGTCGGTTATATTGATGCCAGCGAAAAGATTTTACGTCTTCTCCCCGGAGTTTCTGGATTTAACATGGCTGGCCAGTCGATTGCAGACGATAATAGCGTTATTGGAGCGGGTGGTTATGATGCCAGCTTTAATACGATCGGTGTGGTTTATGAGCTTAATTCTGCGACAGGAGAATACCGTCTCTCAGATGTGGAATTCAAAGCTTCAAGAGGCGAAAAAATGAATACGATGCATGTTTTCGATTCAGTGAATGGTCCACTGAGTGCTTCGTTTTACCTCAATCAAGATACCTTTGAAGATGAAACTGCGATCTTTAGCATGGATGGTACTCTTCATGCTGAGTTGCCTGGCATTCCATGGGGAAACGTCGCCGTAGGTGACAAGTTCGTAGTAGCTACTCAGGGACTTGACGGTTACTTGACAGTTTTCAACTCAAGCTACCAGAAGAAGACTTACACTGCTACTGAGATCTTCGGTGCTACAGGGATCGAGTTTAAGGCTGGTTCCCTTGCTGTTGATAATGGCAAGATTGTTATCATCGGTACTCGTACCTCTGACGGAAAGGTGTTCGTTAAAACCTTCGAGGTACCGCAAGACGTTACCTTATCTCAAGTCGATGTTAACTCCATCAACATCCCATCTCTCGTAGTTGGGCAGTCGGGGAACATCACTTGGGGTACAGTCGAAGGGGCTACGGGATATGACTATCAGATCTCACAAGGATCAACGATTTTTCATGCTGGTAGTACAACTGGCCGGACATTTACCACCCCTAGCAATTTGCCGGTGGGTGAGTACACGTTCGCAGTCAGAGCAACTGCCGCTGGAAAGATTTCACCTGAATGGTCAGAGAAGTCTGTCATAGTTCAACCACGGCCGGTGCTGGCGTCGACCTTCACTCTTCCAAGAGTGGCGAGTAGTGGTCCAGTGACCTTTAGCTGGACTGGATACACAGGGGCAACATACGAGGTGGTTATCACCCCGGTGTCTGCAACTGGGCGTAGCGCTCCTTTAGCAAGTCAGACTGTGAGTGTAGGAACACTCACTCTAACTGGCGGCATCGTCGCAGGCGAGTACACCATTCAGGTGTGCGCGATTGTAAACGGTGTTAAGTCCGCAGTGGCAAGCATGTCCTTTGCGGTCAAGCTGAACCAGGTGTCCGCAGCCGGTATCTCCGGTCTTCCAATAGCTCCAAAAGAATCCTTCATCGCCGTGGAACCAGTTCCTGGTGCGACGGGATATTATTTTTGGGTAAGCAAGAAGGGGCAGGATAATGTAAATTCCTTCGGTGCGACGATTGCAAGTGATATGAGCACTTTCTATCTCCGCAAGCTTGTACCAGGTGAGTACAACATCTGGGTAAAAGCGCTTGGGGCAACCTCAGCCATCAACGCTGACTGGAGCACCAAGAGGAGCTTCCAGGTCAAAGTCGATAAGGTTGATGGTCTAGCCGTTAACCAAGTCGATCCAGCTAAACTGACGACGGTAAGTTGGAACGCGGAGGAATTCGCTAACAATTACCGGGTATGGATATCCAGATTGTCTGGTACGCGTGCTATTCTCTTTAACCAATTGGTTAATGGAACCACGTTTAGAATTCCAAGCGGATTTGCCGCAGGGAACTACCGATTCTGGGTGCAGGCAGTCGATTCGGCGGGTGTTGCAGGACCATGGTCGGTTCATAATGATTTCACTATCAATCCCCTTCCAAAGGTGGACATTAGTGGGGTCAAGTTGAATTACACCATCGAAGGTGTCAATGCATCTCTTGCGCTTCCAAGCCTAAGAGATGCTGCGAAGTTGGAAATCTGGGTCTACAGCTATCAGAGTAGAAGTTATATTCTGAAAACTGATACTCAGGCGCGGACTTTGCAGATGCCCGCCCTCGAAGCCGGTGGATACCGGATTTGGATACGGGCAATTGACAAACAAGGTGGACTAGGACTGTGGGCTGCTCCAGTCGATTTTACGATCCAAAAACCATCTGTTCAGATTAGACAATTCCTCGGGCAACTGGGGAATATCGATCTAAGCAAGATCGTGGTTCAGGTAAAGGATTCCAAGGGAGTGAATGTTGGGACCTACAGAGGCCCTAGCGAAACTATCCTTGGACTCCTGGCACTGAAGCCTGGGAACTACAAGGTGCAGGTATCTGGGATTTCTCAATCCCTCACCTTTAGCGTCTATCACCCTGCTGTCCTTCCGACTGTAACAGTCGGTGCGGATCAAATAGGAGTTGTTAGATGGACGGTACCAACAGGCGACTCGGTGTCGATCTGGATCGGTCAAAGGATCGAAGGTAAATTGGTAACACGCCATTCGGCTTCTGTTACTGGATCTTCCTACAGGCTACCGGCATTAGTGCCGGGGAACTACCTTGTACAGATCCAGAGAGTAGATCGAAATGGTGCACGTTCTATCTGGTCTCCAGAAGTTGCGATGAACATTGGCGGAACACCAACCGTCAAAGTTCAAAACAACCTCATTTCCTGGACTTACAATACAGCACCGGCTGATCGTTATCAGCTGATGTTCATAAATACAGTCACAGGAAAAGTAGCCCTCGCTACGGAGATCAGAGGGAAAAGTGTAAACATCGCATCTCTTAAGTCTCTCCCAAAAGGGACTTACGTGTTGCGTGTTTGTGCGAAGAAAGGAAGTAAAGCCGTATCACAATGGTCACTTCCAGTGACTGTAGTGAAGTAACTTTACTTCTACCGTAACCAATGTTCTTTACAAGGGGTGTGCGAGCATGATGCTTGTACGCCCCAAGTAAAGGTTATCGTTTTCTCAGCATTGGTTCTATTTTTAGCAATAATCAACTATGCAAATCCTTTGGCACATCATCCAGCTCCCAGGATTGAAGTTTATCAACCACCTACTTTATCCAACTCAAAATAAGCTTCTTAGGATCTTCTGATAAAAGCAACTCTTCCCCCCTCCCCCTATCAATCATTAATATTTTAGCAGTGGGATATTCGATTCTAAAAGCATTTAACCCTTTAAAATCTATTTCCTGATTAGATTTAATCTCAACCGCGCAAAGTATCCCATTACCTTCGATAACAACATCTACATCTTGCCTAGAGTTAGACCAATAATATAAATCAAAATTAGTTTCACAAATTCTAGCAATTACAGCTGCTTCAAAAACATCGCCAAACCAACTAGCATTATCATCTATCTGCAAGGGGTCTTTAAATGCATGAATTAAGGCAGGGGCTAAAGGAATAATTTTAGGGCTAGAAGTTCTCTTTCTAATTACGCCTCCAGAATATCCATAAAGTAGCCTTATTAAGAAAGCTTTTTCTAATAACTCTAAATAACCTTTTATTGTGGCCGAACTACCTTTATCATTTAGTTGGCCAACTAACTTTGCAAAAGATATCTGCCTACAAGGTAGAGACAAAACAATCTTTAGTACTTGTCTAAATAAGCCAGTATTTAAAACATTTTTCAAAGAGAAAATATCGCGTGTAATAACTGGCTCTATTACGGCGTCTCTTACAAAGTTTCCGCATCTCTCATAACTTTCTTCAGTTTCATTTAGCAAATCTCCTATTATAGGGTAACCACCAAATTTCAAAAAAGAATTTAAATCCCATCCGTACATCGAACGCATTTCAAAGAAACTCCAATGGGGAGCCTTAATAACTTCAAAACGGCCTAGCAAACTCTCTTCCCCATTAAGTAACAAGTCTAGTGAAGAGGAACCTAAAATAGCAACACTTAACTCTCTCTTCGGTCGCTCTTCATCATAAAGTTCCTTAATCAAAGAACCCCAATTAGTAACATTCTGTATCTCATCAAATACTATTACTTTATGGCCACTCTTATTAACAACTTTCTCCCATTCAAATCGAATTAGCTCATGAGGGCTAGGGCCTGGGTTATCTAGAGAAATATAAGTTCCCTTATCTGGTATGTCTTTTAAAAAAGACCGAATAGCTGTAGTTTTACCTACCTGCCTTGGACCGACTATAATTTGAATAAGGGGGACGAAAGATGAGAGCCTATCAACAATACTTTGATAGAAAACTCTTTTAAAATTAGGTGCTTGATGTGTCATTGCAAAATTATAAAATAGATTTCACTATTTTGCAAGATTCAACTAAGATCGAGCGATATCAAAAAAACACTAAGCATATAAGAAACTTAAATGGATTCTCTGAATTATCTATCATTTCCTACCCACATAATTCAGAAATTTCTATGGAAGAAGAAGAAGGGTAGGAAAAACCTTTCTAATAAGATAATTCTTTCCTAAACATGGTAGCTTTCTAGAAATAGTAGGTCAAAAAAAGGCCTCGACCGAAGTACAGTTAAAAAATTTTACTTCCTCCTACTCTTCCACTTTAATTGTATATCGGATACAAGCTCGCTTCTTGTAATCCCAGCTAACCTCGAGGAGACCCCACGCCTCCTTCGCTGACGCTCGGCGGCTCTGGGTGACAGAAAAGAGCAAGCGAAAATATTTTCGCGCCCTTACTTCTTAAAGAACTTAGCATCCTTCCCGAAGATCAACTCTTTCTTCTCCTCATCAAGCGGCGGAGTTTGATACTCCTCAGGGCTTCCACCCTCTTCGGTTACAGTAGAAATCTCCATCTTAAGACCTTGCTCTTGTTCTTTTGTAGACTCAACCTCTGGCACAACAACCGCCTCAGGAGTAGCAACCTTTTCTTCTTTAGTCACAACAGTTGGTGCAGCTGTTACAAAACTATCACTCTCTTTTGGTTTCTTTTCTTCCAAAGATTTAAGAGTCGTTGGTTTAAGAGCAGGAGCTGTGCCCTTGGGGTTATTCTTTACCTTTTGCCCTGAAGCAGTTTCAAATAAATTTGTCCCATCAAGAGCTTCTTTCGCCTTGTTAGAATATCTCATAGAAATCGTAATTCTTCTATTCGCTGGATTAAGTGGATTCTCCTGATCTCTAGGTCTTTCATCCGCATAACCTACGACTCTCGCAATCTGACCCTTCTTAAATCCAGATTTCTCTAAAACTCTTCTAGCAGCATTCGCTCTATCAGAAGATAAATTCCAGTTATCATAGGACCCATCTTTTGATTTATATGGCCTTGCATCAGTGTGCCCTTCAATATCTATAGGATTAGAAACTTTACTAATAAGCTTTCCAATTTCTAGAAGCTTCGCTTCTGCTTCTGCCTGAACACCAGCTTGGCCCACTTGGAACATACTAGACTTTTCAGTATCCATTATTTCAATTACAAGCCCGCGCTTATCAAGCTTAATCTCTATCTCACCTAAGATTGATTCAATCGCACTTTGCTTACCATCCTCTTTACCATCACCACCAGCTTTCTCTTCTATTATTTTTTGAATCTCTGTTTTAAGATCCTCTAACTTCTTTTGTTCAATTTCAGATTCTGCCGCTAGTTTCTGAAGTTGTAAATTAGTCTCACCAGAAGTCCCCCGATCAGCACCACCATCTAGCGCAGGAGCATACCGGAACTCTTTACTTCCATTACCTGGGTCATAAAGCTCTTTAACTTTACCCGTGACAGCATCTACATGATAAATCTTATCGCTTGCTTGAATCTGAGAATTACCATCTGTTGTCGGCGAGAATGCATCGGGAAGTATTCCACCACCGCCTATTTCAATCGGAGTACCAGAACCCTTCTGAAATATCCCTGGCTTTCTAAAATAACTAGCAATTCTCTGTCTAGTGGGTTCTGCCGCTGAGTTTACAAGCCAAAGAACCATGAAAAGGGCCATCATCGCAGTTACGAAATCCGCATAAGCTACCTTCCAAGCTCCCCCATGGTGACCACCATGACCAGAGACTTTTTTTACAATGATAATGGTTTTCCCGTCTGGTCCCTCAGGCATAAGTCCTTATCCTTTTCTTGCGGCCTGATTTATCTCTTCCATCTCTTCTGCTGTTGGTCTCATGTTACCTTCTATGGACTTTCTCGCAAATTCTAAAGCCACTGCCGGAGGAGATCCACCAGCAAATGAAACAAGTGCTGCCCGAATTGCATTTAGCATTACGTGCTGCTCGTGATACATCATCTCTACTGATGATGCTAAAGGCTGAAG
>JBILFC010000107.1:0-9098 GCA_044351785.1 Bdellovibrionota bacterium | reverse complement strand
GCTTTTAACTAGAACTGTAGCCCCGAAACAGTTCGAAAACAACTCTAAAATCTGTCTCTTATAACAACTTCACTATACGGCAATTTACCACATCTAGCGTATGCTGGTTTTGTCGCTTTTCCAACTGTAACTATCATAGATATTAAATGGTCTGATGGTAGCTTAATTATTTCTGCTACTCCTTGGTAGTCAAATCCTACCATTGGACATGAGTCATAACCTAGCTCCTGGGCTGCTAACATTAGGGTCTGAGCAGCTATGCCTGTTGATCTCATTACTTCATCTCTTTGTACGTCTTCACGTCCACCATAGTACTGACCGATCATAGGAACTAATACATCACTTGCTTCCTTAGGAGCACCCTCCCAATATCTAGCAGGATTTTTTTCATAGGCTTTCATATCACCTGTTAAAATTACAAGTAAACTTGCATCTGTAATCTGCGCCTGACCCCAAGCCTTAGCCTTAACTTGTTCTCTAAGTGCTTTGTCTCTAACAACTACAAATCGCCAATGCTGAATATTAAAGGAAGTAGGGGATAAAAGTACGGAATCAAATAATGTCTTAATTTCCTCCTCAGTCATTTCATGACTTGGGTCGAAATGCTTAACTGCTCTTCTAGAATTTATAGCTTCAGATGTATTCATAATTCAATTTCCTATTCTGCACTTTCCATTCTTTTAACATATTCATCAGCGTCAGCAATAGATCTACTTAATTCTTCAATTAAATTATCTACCTTTTCTTCCACCCTTATAACTTCTGCATTAAGCGCCATAATCGCCTTAGCATTTAAATTATGTTTCAGATATAGGACATTATCTCTCAGTGGCTTAAGCGCTGGTTCTAACCTATCTGAGGCTATTTTCATCGAGGCCATCATAGCCGCGTATTCCATCTTAGCTTTGTCCAGTTTCTTCTCGCTATCTCTACGTAGTTCCTGATTGGAGTAGTCGCTAAGCTCAGATTTCCATTCCTGAAATAAACTTACTGCAACATCTCTTACTTTTATTACTCTAGTCTTAACGTCTTCAGCTGACTTTTCACTTTCATCTAGAATTGCAGACAATTTACTATACTTTGATTCTAAGTCACCGCCTTCAACATTTACAACGGATTTATACTCCTCAAGAGCATTTTTAAATTGCTCTTTCGCATCTACCTGCGAATTTCTAGCTGCCTTGATCCTTTTAATAAAAAGATCTCTTTTTTCTATGCCAATTTTCTCTAGCGCAGAAAAATACATGCTATTACAAGAAGATAGAAGAGGCAAAAACACTAAGCCCAATAGAACAAGATATCTCATAGGTAACTTTACTTTATACTATCTAGTGGAGTTGAGTCTAAATAGGTATAAGAATCAAAAGATCTCTGATATTTTCTATACATCTCTCCACTTTCTGTAGCAGTAATAGAGCCTCTAGAAACTGCAGATTCTAAAATACTCCTCCATTGATGGCAAAGTTCATCTTTTTCAAATTCTACATACTTAAGAACTTCCTCAACAGTATCACCAGTGACCACTGTAGTTAGTTCCGGATTGCCATCGAGTCCCATTTCTACGTGGACAGCATTAGTATCTCCAAACAAATTATGAAGGTCTCCAAGTATCTCCTGGTATGCACCAACTAGAAAAGCTACGAAATAATACTTATCCCCTTTATGAAGTTTGTGAGCAGATAGGTATCTCTTAACATCTCTCAAATCAGCAAATCTATCGATAGAACCATCTGAGTCGCAAGTAATATCTGCCAATACAACAGGCACAGTTGGTTCTTCATTTAATCTATGTAATGGAGTAATCGGGAAAATCTGCTGAATTGCCCAACTATCCGGCATGGATTGAAAAATAGATAAATTACAGAAATAAGTATCAGTTAACATCGACGGCAATCTTTCTAAATCTTCCGGGATGTAACTAAGTTCAGCAGAATGTTTACATACCGCATTTAACACTGCCCAATAACACTGCTCCGCATAAGCCCTATCTTCAATAGATAACAAGCCTAAGTTAAATTTCTGTATTGTTTCTTGCCTTAGATCAACTGCATCATGTAGTGCTTCCTGACAATTTTTAGGACTAATATCCTTTAGAATACTAGCTAAATTTTGCACTACGGGCTCACTTGAAAGTGACGCAATTTCATTTGGGTCGCAAGGTCTATCAAATGTATTAGCAAGTCCAAGAACATCAAAAACTAATAATGAATGATAGGCAACTGTTGCTCTACCCGCTTCCGTCACGATATCCGGTGAAGGAACACCTGCTTTGTTACAAATCTCTTCAATGCCCCAGACAACATCTCGAGCATATTCTTCAACTGTGTAATTCATTGAAGATGAAAAATTGGTTTTAGAGCCATCATAATCAACTCCTAATCCACCCCCAACATCTAACATTGTTAGATTAGGGCACTGTTTTCTAAGCTGAACATAAACTTGAGTTGCTTCCTTTAAGGACGCTCCCAAAGTAGATATAGTAGTCAACTGACTGCCTGCATGAAAATGTACTAACCTTAAAGCGCCTAGTTTATTACGTCTCTTTAGTTCAGCTATAGATTCAACAACTTCACCTATCGTAAGACCAAATTTAGCTCTATCACCACCTGATCTCTCCCATCTTCCGGCACCCTTACCGGCTAATTTAAGTCTCAACCCAATCTCTGGTTCAACACCAATTTTTTCAGCAACATCTAAGATAAGCGGTAATTCTGATAACTTCTCTACAATGATAATCGGTCTTCGACCTACTTTCTTACTCATTAAAGCAAGTTCAATGTAATTTGCATCCTTATAACCATTACACAAAAGTAAAGAGTCTGGATCTGTCTGTAAGCCTAGGACAGCTATCAATTCTGGTTTACTTCCAACTTCCAATCCCATGGCGATATCTTCACTAGCACTTCTTACGACATCAACGACTTGACGCATCTGATTTACTTTGATCGGATAAGTAGGACGGTATGAGCCTTGATAACCAAATTCCTTAATTGCACTTTGAAATGCATTGTAAAGAGTTTTAACTCTATGTCGAAGTATACCATTAAATCTAAATAACACTGGGAGTTCAATGTCTCTCTCGTGAACAGACTGAACTAGCTTGAATAGATCAATCTTTTGTCCTTCTGGTCCATCTGGAGTTACAGAAATGTTACCATCGTTATTAATATCAAAATAACCGGCGCCCCAATTTTCAATTCCATAAAGATTGCGGCTTTTTTGTGCATTCCAGTGAGCGATTTCGTTCATTTACAGGGGTACTCCTTCAGTAATTATTGGATCAATTAGGTTAGACAAAAACGGCTATTTTCTATCAAGATAGTGCGTAAAAGTCAAAAATCAACAGCTAAAACTTCTTCTTCAGTATATTTAAAGCAATATCAGAGGCTAAAGGCCTAGGAACAAACCTAGGAAGCTGGGATAAGAGCTTATTTAATATGCCAGGAACCACCAGACGTTTACCGGACAACAATCCTTTCAAGGAAAGCTCACAAACTGCTTTAGCTGAAATACTTGGTACGACTGATATCTTCTCTGGGAATCCAGAAACGTGAAGAAACTCTGTTGGGACTGGCCCAGGACATAATGCCTGAACAGTAATTCCTTGGTCTTTTAGTTCTGTTGCCAAAGCTAGGGAAAAACTAGTGACAAATGACTTTGTAGCACCGTAAACTGAAAGATAAGGAAGTCCTTGAAAACTTGCCATTGAGCTCACATTAAGAATATATCCTTTTTTCTTAGCCAACATATCTTTAAGAACTCTATGGGAAAGGTCCATGAGTGCTGTACAATTAAGATTAATCATCTCAATTTGCCTTTCTAAAACTGCATCCTTAAAGAAACCGTATGAGCCAAATCCAGCGTTATTAATTAAACAATCAATACTGAGATTTTCTTTTCCTAGAAATTCAAACAATTGATTCCTTTGGTCTGCGCTGACCAAGTCTGTTTTTTTATAGTAGAATTTTTTATTCGGATACTTTTTACTAAGTAAATCTATAATCTTTATTAATCTCTCCTCTCGCCTAGCTATCAATACGACCTTGTCCCATCTTTGATGGGCGGCAATTAAATGAACAAACTCTAAGCCCAAGCCAGAAGAAGCGCCGGTTATTAAGGCCGTTAAATCAGTCTTTGTATCCATACCAGGGTAGCCATTATTTAAGGGATTTTTAAAGCAGTTATTTTGTGACATTATAGTCTTGAAGTATAATTTTGCAAAGTTGATATATTTTATGGCCAAAGGATCAGAAGCTAGTCTTTTCGAAAGATTTGTTATCATGGTAATGGGATTAGGAGTAGTATTGGTAGGCGCCTATCCCTTAACTAGAGCCAATGGTGGTGTATTAAAGTATCTTAAATCCAAAGGTGTAGAGATTAAGCCAATAGAAGATTTCCTCGATACTACTTCTAAACGAGCCCGTCTTAAATACGAAGAAATAAAAAATCAATCTGAGAAATCACCCTCGCAACATAAAAAAGCGAAAGAGGTTGATTCACTTAGCAATAACGACAAAGAAGAACTAGATTCACTACTAAACGAGGTAATTAAATAAAATGGCTTCTAAAAGATTAATCTTATCCATAGTTCTAAGTATAATTTCTTTCTCTAGTTGCTCCTACCTAAACTATAGTTTGATGAGTCAAGACGGTCGAAAAAATGAATTACGCGCAATATCTGCTAAAGTTGTAAAAGCTGTGACCTGGGCTGAATTCAGCGAAGTCGCAAAATTCATGGATGATCAAATTGTAGATAAATCATCCAGACAGCTGATAGACCAATATAAAAGCATAAAAATCAAAGATGTCAAAGAAACTAACCTTGACTTTGATGACGAGAATAAATCAGCCTATCAAGTACTCGAGATAGAAGGCTTTTCTAGTCCCTCAAATATTGTAAAATCTGAATTTACGCAGTTTAAATGGATCTTTAGAGCAGGGCAGGGGGGTTGGCAAATTACTGATGTTAATTTTTCTAACAGTCCTAAGACTTTAGAAACAGAATAGAAAAATGGCCTTATTTGCTCTTTTGATAAGGACAGCTCTTTACCTATTCTTATCAAGTTCTTTGATTTCTTGCACTCTATTAAGCCGTCCGGGATTCGAACCTAAAGAAGAAAATACGTCTCTACGGAATCCATTAAAATTATCCTTATCTCAAGGATATATTGCAGGTACAACTCTCCACCTTCGGATACAGTTAGAATCGATTAATGATCTACCAACTAATTCAGTCCTTATTCAAGTAAAGGGACTAAAAGATGGTGTCGAGAAGGAGATACAAAGCACTCCCTTAGATACAGTTCTGAATAGCCCTATATTTGCCGCAGGTAAATCAGCATTACTACCATTTACTCTATCCACTGAAAATCTAGATCACTTTACAATAGCTTGTTCATGGGGGGAGGAGGGTATTAACTTAATCTCTGAAATGAAAATTGATATGACTGACGATGATCATAAAGAGCTAGATATTAAAGAAGATATAAAAACTAACGATCAAGGGCCCTCGATTTACATCTCTGAACTCAAAGTACATAAAGTCACTGGTACATGTATTGATTCTAATTGTGTACTTAGATTAAACTTAGAAGGCAAAGTAAGAAAGACTACAGGATTGAAAGTGGTAAAAAATATCAAACTTGCCTATAGACTTACATGGGTCCCAGACGGCCAAATACCTACTACTGATTATCGTTCCAAGGAACTGCTAACTGACGAAAAACTTCTTTCCTTTGGTAAGGATGAAATCCCAGAGGAGGGCTTTGATTTTAGTATAAAAGGAGAGAAGGATTTACCCGAAATTCCTGGAGGTAAATTTATGCCCGTCGTCAGAATACTGGATTATGAAACAGTAAGGTAGAAAAAAACAAAGGTCACACCACCAGAATACAGTTACACTATTTCTAACAGCGTGACCTAACTTAAGTCTAATTACTTCGACAACTAGGCTTTAGGTTGAATCTTCTTACCAAATGTAACTTCACCCTTATCAATTCTAAGAGAGAAACCACAATCTGGGTTTATACAAGCCCACGCCTTATATGTAACTGCAGAACCTTCTTGACCATAGTCAGAAAGAGGTACAAGAACTCCTTGATTACACTTTAAACATTTAGGAAATGAACTAATCCCCTCCATACATCACCACTTTTATAATTACTTGTTAAAAATTATCTCTGAGAAAAACTCAAAGGCTACCTAGAAATCAGCTTATAATACAGTCAAAAAGCTGATTAATGTTTTTCTTTTACATATTTATTGTGGTTTAATCAATCTAATATTTACTCGAATAATAGCACTATAATAGTCGATAATGGCCCATAAAGAATACTTGCTAGCCCCAGCAAAGATCAATCTTGATCTAAGAATAGGCGAGAAAATCATCATTTCAAACCATCATTGCCTTAAATCGATTTTCTTAAGATTAAACTTAACAGATCGCTTAGAAATCATCCTTTCTCCAAGGACCAAATCTAAGGGAGTCATTAGTATATTATCGAGCTTTGATAATCGTTTAACGGATCATCTTTTAAAGGCTGGGACTGACATTACAAAACTGAAAAAAGCAATTGAATCTAGTAATGGTTTAATTTCAAGAACCATTGAGATGGTAATGTCTAAGAACGTAGTGAAGCTTTCATCTTATAATATAGAAGTTCATTTAACTAAATCGATTCCCACCGAAGCAGGCCTTGGTGGTGGTAGTGCTGACGCAGCAGCGATTTTAAATTATCTTGATAGATGTTTTAATATTGGTTTAAATGCAAAATTAGACATTGCCTCGCAAATTGGTTTTGATGTTGCGCCTTGTTTATTCGATAGTCCAAGCTACGTATCTTACAATGGAACCCATTCAATTAATAGATTGGAACCAAAGCTAAAATCTGGCAATTTGCCCTATATTCTGATTCTAAAACCACCTGTCGGATCTAACACGCACAATGCCTATAAGGAGCTTAATAGAGACTGTCAGTTAAAAGAGAATTTAGACTTCGAGTACGAAACTAACGAAGTGGATGTAATTCTAGCCCCATTATACAATAGGGACATCAGCAAAGAGCCGATAACCATATATAATGATTTTCAGGATAATCTTTTTCTACAGATTCCAAATCTTAAAGAAGAAATTAGGCATCTAAGTGACTTTAAGCCTCTATTCCTAGGACTTTCTGGTTCTGGATCAAGTATTTTTGCAATATTTAGTAACTACAAATCAAGTGTTAAGGCATATAATGCCTGTAGTAATTTAGCATTAAACGGCTGGTTCCTTAGTCTTAATCAAATTCTTTGCCTTTAGGGATTGACATTCTAAGGTCAAATATAAGATTAAGAGCGCTCGAAAATACGTTTCGAAATTGAATTTTATTGGGCGGTCGCCAAGTGGTAAGGCAGCTGGTTTTGGTCCAGCCATTCGGAGGTTCGACCCCTTCCCGCCCAGCATTTTCTTATATTATAAGATTAATGTTAGTTCTTTTTAACTATAAGTAATTCAATTCTTCTATTTATATATCTTCCTTCCAAAGTTGAATTTGTGCTTAAAGGTTTTAGCGAACCATATCCTATTGTTTGAATCGAATTAAGAGGGATGCCTTTATCCACAAGAACTTTAGCAACAGCTTCCGCTCTTTCTTTGGAGATTTTCTTATTAAATATTTCATCTCCGGAGTTATCTGTATGCCCAGACAGCTCAACATGAATGTCATTAACATTAATTAATAGTGGCACTAGGGTATTAATTTCTTCCAATCCCTGCTCTGTCAAAACACTAGATCCAAAAGCAAATTTCACTGACGACAAAACAAATGTTTTAATTTTAAGTTTTTCATCATTTAAAAAATTTTGCAGTTCATCAGCAACAATTGTTTTAGAAAGCGATGGATCATATGTTATATTAACTTCATCCTCTTTAAGTACCCGACTCGGCTTTATTACACTTCCAACTAGAGATTTTAATCTATTAAGAGATAATGCTTCAAACTTTTCAATAGAGCGTAATGAAGTCCGATAAACCTCTTTATAATTAACTTTGCTTTTAGATAAGTAACTAAGTCCAGTAAAAATAAAGAAAGAGGCCAATGCTAGGAGTATGAAATATAAAGTTAGGCTTGGACCTTTAACTGGTGTTTCAACTTCTGGCGAAGCTAATTTGGGACTAGCCTCTCGAAGTAAATATTCATAGTATTCACTATTCTCATGCATGAATCCGTCTAAAGATGAATTGAAATTCGCTCCCTTAGGAAGATACCCTCCTACCTGCTTCAGTATATATGGAAAAATTAAAGCCAATAAAGTAAATGCTGACTCCTGCTTGAGGCCTGAAACTATGTTAATATCATCAAGGAGTGTAGAAAGATTGAGGCCAAAAAGATCCAAAAGATCATTAGTCCCAATATCATTTAGATGATTATAATGATCAATACTAATATTATTGAGATTATAATTACCTAGGCTCTCCCTGTACGTAGTAATCAGAGCAGAGAATTTACTTATCTCTCTCGAATTAGGTTCAAGTCGAGAAATTAACGAACAAATAGAGGGCAAAAGAGTAGGTACTGCCCCTTTTACCGTGTAATCATTCTCACTTAAATACTTGGAAATCTGAGCAATAGTGCTCTGCCTAAAGGTATTAGCAAGTCTATCTGTATAACTAAATTCCTCTGATTTAAATGCTAACTGAGTCTGGGTCATTTGAATGTAATATATTTAGAGTTAATATTTTATAATAGGAATCTTAGGACTTTCTACTCTTTTCTAGTGCGTAATACTGCTTACAGAGGAAAAAGTCAAAGTTTGGAACCCCTTAAATGATAAGTACCTAAACTTTAAAGGGGACTTATAGTCTTTATACATGAGATTGCCCTGGGGCGGACTCGAACCGCCACGTCTTGCGACATACGGCCCTCAACCGTACCTGTCTACCAATTTCAGCACCAGGGCATGAGATTTACTTTGGAGGCTCCACATCATCTGCTTGAGTTGACTGAACGCCTTCTTCCGGTTTAGGTAAACTTTCTGTAGTTTCTACATTCTTACTTACATCAGAAGGGGCAGCTCCATCTACTTTCACTGCATCTACTTTCACTGGCTCAACTTTA
>JBILFC010000105.1:0-9152 GCA_044351785.1 Bdellovibrionota bacterium | reverse complement strand
CTCAGGATCCGCAGTTTTTATGATTTTTGCTTGACAGATTGCATAATAATGCTTTAATATTAGGAGGTTAATCAGGTAGGCAGGCTTAAATAGGATCCGCAGTGAATGAGTTAGCTCCATACATAGTTCCCCCAGAATTTGTAGATACAGAACTCGATAGTCTTATCGCAGATATCCTATTAAATTTGGGTGGTTTAGGAGCTGGGTTCCCTGCCGAGTTGTGTGCTGAGCTTTCTTCTAGTTTGGAGACAGTGAATAGTTTTTATTCCAATCGTATGGAAGGCAATCCAACCAAGATAGGGGATGTCTTTGATGCGGTGGATGGAAAGATTGAGGGGAGTCGGGAGGAGAGAGATTTTAAGTTGGAACATAGGGCACATGTTTTAACTTCTGTGCGCTTAAGGGAGTTAATTGCCAGTGATCCATCTGTATCTCCATCCGATCCTAAGTTTATTAGCTTAGTTCATAAAATATTTTTTGAGGATATTCCTGAATCACTTAGAAAAGCAAAAACTCATTCGGGAAAAGAAGTAGAAATAATTCCTGGTAAATTTAGAGATAGGCCAGTTACTGTCGGTAGGTTTTCTCCTCCTGATCCAGAAGAGGTTCTAGAACTTTTAGAGAAATTTCATCAAGCTTATGATATTAAGAAGTTCGATTCTAAAGAGAAATTGCTAGCTATCTCAGGTGCGCATCATCGTTTTTTGTATGTTCACCCATTTTCAGATGGAAATGGAAGGGTTGCAAGATTAACAACGGAATTAATGCTCTTGGTGGCGGGGTTTGATGGAAATGGTCTTTATTCCGTATCCCGTGGATTGGCTAGAGATATTCCTTCCTATAATAAAGCTCTTCAATATGGGGATGCTGAAAGAAGGCATGCGACTGATGGTCGAGGACCGAGATCTTTAGAGGGTTTAATCTTTTTCACTAAGTATTTTTTATCCATATTAAAGGATCAAATTATTTTTATGAAAACTATTCTCTCCAGGGTAGTTTTAGAATCTAGGTTGCAGGATTTTTTAATAGTACAGAAGACCTTAAAAAAGTTAAATGAAAGAGAGCTTAGTGTTATTCAACATTTGTTTCATTTCGGTGGTATGACACGGGGCGAGGTTCAGAAAGTTTCTGGGTTGAAAGAAAGGCAGGCGGGCATGGTGATTTCTTCCTTGCTCGACGCGGGATTTTTACGAACTCCTAGTCCTAAAGGTAAGCTTTATTTTAAGTTGCAAAGGGATCTGCGTATAGCCTTACTTAAGGAATTTTTTGAGGGAGATTAGGTAGTTGGACAGATACGTAGGCTAGTATTTGATCCGCAGTTCCATGGGCATTATCGTAGGGGCTGGGCTTGCCCCTGCCCGCATTAATAGAGCGACCGCGAGGGTCGCCCCTGCGGAGATTCTGCAAAGCTTGACTTACTTTTCAGAAATATGTTAGACAGTATGCATACATATGATACAGAATTTTTCTAACATTCTATTTTCACTCCTCCTCCTCGCGCTGTAGCGCGATATAATTGTTCCTTTTTGCATATTCGTATTTTTGTTTTGGGTAGAAGATTAAACGTTATTGCGCCTTAGTCAGGATGATTTTTGACTAAGGTGCAAGCGTGCCAAAATTTAGGTTTTTTAAGGTGAGTTGGCTTGCCTTTATCTAATTTGCTTGCAACTTTGTTTCACGGCTTTTGGTTCCCACTGTTTTGAAGGAACGGTAAAATGACCAGTACTAATGGTAATGGATCGTTGCGTACAATTTTTAATCACAGTCTGATTGGGTCATATCCAGAACGGGAGTTGGCTGGTATCACAGGGGTATGGATGTATTCAGCTAGAGTGCTGGCATCTTCACGAGCTGGTGATCTGGTTCAGCTACATCCTTCCCTAAGGGATCAGTATGAATGGGTCCAGGACCACTACAGAAATGTAGGACTCGAAACTGCGACTGAGGTGATCTGGGATACAGATCTAACGGTCGCTAGGAATTACCCAAGTTACAGATGGAACCCTTTCCTTTTTTCGGACTTGCATCATGCAGTGACTCCGGACGAGCGATGGAAAGATATCGTTAGAAGGATGAATGACAAGAACGAATTTATTCGTTTGTGCCTTGAGAGAGGCTGGGTAGTTCCTCCCACAATGTGTTACGACAGACCAGCCCAATTTCAGGGAACAGAGGATATAAAGTTCCCCTGCTATTTGAAAGTAGGCTGCTCAGCCTCGGGAGCTGGAGTGTTTTATTGCCAAGATGGTTCTTCTCTTGAAAGTCATATCGATGCACTGGAAGCAGATGTCGATTTTCAGATTCAGCAGCCTGTTCCCAATGCACATTTTCTGAATGTCCAGTACGACGTGCTGGATGGAAAGGCACATCGTACGATATATACGGAACAGGTCTTGGATGGATTTTCCCACGCTGGGAACAGATATCCATCGAATTACGGAGATGGACCTTGGGATTTGTGTGACCCAGTAGCGAATTACATGGTTGAGCAGGGCATGAAAGGGCCCTTTGCTTTCGATGTAGCGATAAATGGCGAAGGCTTTGTGTTGATTGAATGCAACCCTCGATTCAATGGCTGTACCTACTACAGTCGAGTAGCTGAAGGCCTACAAGCCAAGACTTGGGTGGCTCGTAACTTAAGCGTGAAAGCCCACTGTCTTTCCGAGCTTTCTTTGGAAGGATTGGAGTGGGACAGGTCGACGAGTAAGGGGATAGTGATTATTTCCTGGGGAACTGTTCTGCAGGGGAAAGTTGGAGTGCTGTTCGCGGGCAATTCTGAAAAAGAATGCCAGGACCTGTATGTGGAATTTCTCCGAAGGAACGGTAAAGACAAGAAGGTGTGATTGTCGAGTGTTTTCGGCGAGCCTGTGTTAAACGCACAGGCTCGCTATTTTGGCACGTAGCACCCTTTTTTAATCAATACTTTACCCTGAACAAGCTTAGGTATAGACTCCACTATAACCAAATTTTGTAAAAACATAATTTAGATGAGTGATAATTAACATGAATTATTTTAATTATATTGATGCAAATCTTAATGAAGCGATCAGTCGCACTGTTAAATTAATGGATATCAGCAGTCACTCTCTCAATCCTTGTGGAGTTCGTGAGGTGCAGGAAACTTTTAAGCAGTATCTAACAAAGATTGGTTTTTCCGTAGACTTAATAGAATCAGATAAATATGGCCCGCACTTGATTGCTGATAATGGTGTGCCAGGAAAGGGTATTCTCCTAGTAGGACACTCTGATACTGCACATACAGAGGGGTCTGGCTTTACTAAAACAATTATTCAAGGTGATAAGGTCACGGGTCCAGGTGGTTATGATATGAAAGCTGGAGTGATGATAGCTGTTTTTGCCTTGGAGGCCTTAAAAAGTAGTACTGAGACACTATCTAAATTACCGATTAGGATTTTTATTATTAGTGACGAAGAAGTCGGAATGCCAGACTCCTTTTCACTACATGAAGCTGAATCAAAGAAATCAAGACTTGCTTTGGTGATGGAATCAGGAAGACCCGAGAATACAATTGTGCTTACAAGAAAAGGTATTGCTACATTTAAAGTATCAGCCAGTGGCAAAAGTGCTCATTCTGGTAATGAATTTTGGTTGGGCAATAATGCTATTCTTTCCTTAGCAGAAATATCTTGTGAAATTTCGAAACTTTCATCGAGGGAAGATGATGTGACTTTGAATATAGGAGTATTTAAAGGAGGTCACTCGCCAACAATAGTACCAGATTATGCAGAGATTAGATTTGATGTTAGGTTTGTTTCTATGGAACAGTTCGATTTAATTTATTCGAAGATTGAAGACTTACTAAAGAGATTTTCTGAATCAGGTGTGACATTAGAAATTAGTCGCGAGATTTTTCTTCCTCCTATGCAAAGATTGCCTGAAACAAAGAATTTAGTTGATTCATATCTTCAATCATTCGAGGATATGGGAGAGCAGGGAAGGGTAAATGAAAATATAATTGGGGGTGGTAGCTCAGCCTCGCTACTTACCTTTTTAGGAGTGCCTTCTCTGGATGCTTTAGGTCCTTATGGAGAAGGTGCCCATACTAAAGATGAATGGTTCTCTATAAGTTCATTCGAATTTAAAACTAAGGTACTAGTCAAATGGATTCAGGCTAATGCTAATAAATTTATTTAGTTTTAATATTTTTCTTACCCGCCAAAAAAATATGGAACCTCAACCTTCGCTGTTAGGCTTGCGCTCTTCATTTGAAATAACTTTTGATCGTATGTTGCGGATGCTTGGATTTGGATATATTGTTTTGATCCAGCAGTTTTCTTGCAAAGCATATACTTAGTGGTCATTTGGTTCTTACTTGTCTCAAGTACTGAGTTCATTTTATTAATTACTTGATTTATAGATTCGTCTTGACTTGACACGATTGATGTATTGTTTGTGCTACAAGTTGGTACGTTAGTTAGAGATGGCAGTGTCTGAATTTTCTCTGCACCAATAGCTGCAGCGTGTTGCACCAAGAGGTATTGCTGTAAGAGCGAACCTAAATCAATACTACCTAGAAGTAAAATTAACAAGACAGGGAATGAAATCATGAACTCTGGTATTGCAACACCAGCTTCTTTCTTCCGAACTGTCTTATATAGTTTGTTCCGCATCAGCACGCTTTTATTTTATACAGATTCATACACCTAGGTAAGAGATCGACTTTGCGAGCTAAATACTTGATAAATGGTCGCGGATTAATAGTTGCGCCCCTATTGCTTGGGATTTGAAAATTCTGTAAGCTAATTTTATGAAAAAATTCGAAGCCTTAGCACTTAATTTTCAAATAGGGGATAGCTCCATCCTTAATGATCTTAGCGTTTCAGCTACAGAAGGAGAGCGTCTAGGTATTATTGGCCCGAACGGAAGTGGAAAAACTACTTTTTTCAACTGCTTATCCGGATTTAGCCGTCCTCATAAGGGTAAAATCTTATTCGATAGTCTAGATGTTACTAGGTTGTCACCCTCAGATAGGGCGATTAAGGGCCTAGGAAGACTATTTCAGAACTTTGGTATTTTTAGAGATTTAACAGTTTATGAGAATCTTTTAATCGCGATTGAATCAAGAGAAAAGGTTAGCTTATTTTCTTTGTTTAAGAGTAAGAACTTTACAGATGAAATAATGTCCTTACTTTCTCTTGTTACTCTTCAAGATAAGAAAAATCATAAAGCAGGATCTCTTAGTGGTGGCCAGCTTAGATTGCTTGAGATTATAAGACTTATCGCTTTTAACTCTAAGTTATATTTACTTGATGAGCCAACAGCAGGAGTTTCACCTAAGATGAAACTCGATATCTTAGATGCATTAAATAAATTGCTCCCCAAGGATGCAATAGTAATGCTTATTGAGCATGATATTAATTTTATGAAAGACTTTTGTTCGAGAGTTGTGGTCTTTGACAGTGGTCACTGTGTTCTTAGCGGTACGGTCGATGAAGTCAGAGAGAACCCCGTACTTCAGGAAGTCTACTTCGGGGAGAGAGGTAGATAGTGTTAGATCTACTACCACAACTATTAGTTAATGCTCTTATTTCAGGGAGTCTTTATGCGCTGATGAGCTCCGGCTTATCACTATCTTATGGACTTTTAGGTGTATTAAACTTTTCTCACGGTCAGACCATGATGGTGGGTGCGTACTTGCTTCTATACTTTCTTGAAACATGCAAACTATCCTTAGTCTCTGCAAGTGTATGTACATTCTTTAGTGTGTTAGCTTTAGGAGCAATAGTATTTAATGTTTTTGTTAGGCCATTTACTAGATTTGATATGGTGCTGACTTTAGTTACAACTTTGGCTTTAGCGAATATGCTAGAGAACGGAGTAGCGATGCTGTTTGGGGTGAATGTGAAGTCGTATCCCAGTACCTTTGATATTGATGTCTTTGAACTAGGTCCAATATTCGTAACGAATGTTCAAGTATTTATTATTTTTAGTGCGTTGATTTTGCTTACATTACTCGCATTGTTAATTCACAAGACATCATTTGGTAGAGCAGTAAGGGCAGTTTCAGAGAATGCTTATGCTAGTCAGAGCTTGGGAATTAGCAGGCAGAAGTTAAATTATGTCGTTTTTATTGGTGGGACCGTATTTGCTACTTTATCTGGAATTTTACTTGCTTATGAGACTAATTTATCACCTACAATGGGTGGAACACTTACAATAAAATGCTTCGCTGCAATGATACTTGGCGGGTTAGGGAATATTTGGGGGACCGTAATAGGGAGCTATATTCTGGGTTTAATTGAAAATTTATCGGTTGGGGTAGAGATCTATGGCTATAGCATTCCAGCAGGTTATAAAGATGCAGTAGCGTTTATGACAATCTTGGTTGTTTTGTTATTTTTCCCGAATGGGATATTTAACAAAAAGGCGAGGGAGTTTTAGATGGAATATATTATTCATCTTATAGTCCTATGTCTGATCTATTCTTTATTAGTATCTGGCTTTAATATCTCCTTCGGTATGGGAAGGTTGTTAAACTTTTCTCACGTGGCTAGTTATGGAGTAGGGGCTTATGCTTCGGCTATCTTATCTGTTGATTATTCTTGGCCGTTTTGGGCTTGTCTTTTAGCAAGTGCAATAGTTTGTGCGTTATTCTCATTAAGCTTAGGTGCTGTATCTCTGCGATTAACGAGAGATTATTTCGCTATTGGAAGTTTAGCTTTTAGCTTTTTAATATCAGCCTTATTTATAAATTGGAAAGAGCTTACGAGAGGAGTCTTAGGAATTCCAGGTATTCCAAGGCCAATATTTTTTGGTGGGTTTTTTAAAGATAATATAGACTTTATGGTGGGCTTGGCATGCTTTACTGTCGTTATGTTGTTTCTCCTTTATAAGATTACTAATTCTCGTTTGGGTTTACTGCTTAAGGCTCAGGGAGAGCAAGCCCATGCGGTTGAAGCTATGGGAGTATCTTTATTCAAAGTAAGAAATGCCGCTTTTATTGTTTCATCTTTTATAGCGGGTATCGCAGGATCTTTTTTTGCATTTTATCTTATGTATATTGATCCTTCTAGCTTTGCGATTCATGAGATGGTGTTTGTTCTGACAATTGTAGTTATGGGTAAGCCAGGCTCCTTTTGGGGAGGCTTATTGGCTACTTGGTTCTTAGTACTGCTCCCTGAGCCTCTTAGGCATGTTAATTTAGACCCTGGTATTTTAGGGCCAATGAGACAGTTCTTATATGCAGTGATTCTTTTTAGCACTGTGTATGTTAGGAAGGAAGCATTGTTTCCAGTTAAAAGGGCTGTGTAGAATTTATGGGGAAAGGTAGTAGAGTTTTAGTTGTCGGCGGTGCGGGGTATATAGGTACTCATGCATGCTTGTCTTTAAAGGAGAGGGGATATGAGGTATCAATTCTCGACAATTTTTCCACTGGAAATAGAGATTTGGCCGAACGCCTTCAGATACCAATTTATGAAGCGGATGCTGGAAGTTATAGCGATGTTAAGAAAATTCTTATAGAAACTAAGGCTCAGTTAGTAATGCACTTCGCTGCATTTGCTTCAGTGCCTGAGTCTGTTAGAGATCCACAAAAGTATTATCAGAATAATGTTCTTGCGACTTTAGAATTACTGCGCGCTATGAGGGATGTTAATATAGATAAGTTTATTTTTTCTTCAACATGTGCAACTTTTGGTGTTCCAGAGCAAATGCCAATTTCAGAAGTCACATCTCAGAATCCGATTAATCCTTATGGTATGAGTAAGCTCATGGTTGAGCAAATATTAAAAGATTATGAAGTTGCTTACGGTCTTAGATCTATAGTTTTCAGATATTTTAATGCTGCTGGAGCTTCTTCCTCTGGATTAATTGGAGAAAGACACTCACCAGAGACTCATATTATCCCACTAGCTATCGGATCTGTCCTAGGGAAAAATAAGTTGCATGTATGTGGGAATGATTATCCTACACCTGATGGTACTTGTATAAGAGATTACCTTCATGTCGATGACATTGCGAACGCTCATATCCTTGGAGCAGAAGCCCTCTTTGATGGCGCAAGTACTGATTTTTATAATTTAGGAAGTGGTGTTGGCTATTCGGTAGATGAAGTTGTTAAAATGGTATCTAAGGTTTCAGGTAAGGATGTGCCATTTGAGTATTCTGAAAGAAGACTAGGTGATCCACCAAGTCTTTATTCTGATCCGAAGAAGGCGAAAAGTCAGCTAGGTTGGGAGCCAATGTATCCGGAGTTAGAGGATATTTGCAGGACAGCATGGGATTGGCACAAATCAGATTGCTAAGAGTTTATTTTGCAGGCTCGATTTGCTTGTGCATCAGAATTCTTAATTCATGATGTCCGCCCTCATTGAGATTAGTTAAAGGAATGCTATAGTGGCCTTCCTTAGGGTTCTCAACTCGAACACCATTTGAGAATATCGTTCCTTTAGCGTGTCTTGTTGAACCATGGGGATTACGGAATAATAGTCGTTCTTCTTCTCTATTCTCTCGACCCTCATAAGATTGTTCTTTAAATATGCCTAATGCTAAAAGGGCATGATTGCCTGCGTCTTTATCATCGAGGTTAATTGGCCATCTCACGGAGATAGCAGTAAAGTCCGGATTTCCTGAGTATGTTACCAGTGAGCGTAGGATATTCTTTGCTTCTTCTATTTGTTCTTTTTTTAGATGGTCCTCTGGGACTATTGTTGTATCTAGTCCGCCAAATAGAGATTCACAAGTGTAGATGTATTCTTCTGTAGTTTGTCCAGTTTTACGGTGTAAGGTAATTTCTTTTGCACCTTGGGCTAACAGATCTTCAGGCTTAACAAAGCCATCAAGTTCATTGCTATAGATTACATCTTCTTCCCCATTACTTAAGACAGCATCGTTTAATAGCGCGGTAGTATAAATTCTTTCATAATATGAGCGCCCAGTTTTATCATCGGGAATTGCATCTTCCATAATGTATATTACGTTGCCACCTTTGGTAACGCATTGCCCATTGCTAATTAAATCGGTATAGAGCCTAGTAATTTCGGAGGGGCATCTCCAATTCATAAAATGTTGGGGTACTGAGACAGCGCATGTGCCTCTGTTTTCTTGTTCAATTTCATGAAACTGCGCTAGTTCTCGGATAAAGCTTTGCACAACAACTTCTTTTTCATCATTTAAATTGTACTCTGTAAATG
>JBILFC010000011.1:0-23593 GCA_044351785.1 Bdellovibrionota bacterium | reverse complement strand
TCGCATCGGGATCGTACTGAAAAACTTTCATAAGGCCAGATATCAACTCACTCTTATTATTAGCCTTACTCACTCCGACACTAGATCCTAGATGAACAGGTTTAACGAACAAAGGATAATCTCCAAGACCATCTGTCTCCAAGATAGTTTTTACCGCTGCTTCTGAATCAACTCTAAAAGTAGATTTACTTACTAAGCATGATGGTAAAGACGGCACTCCAAAAGCTGAAAGATATTTCTTACACACATGTTTATTCATAGCAATTGCTGAAGCCATAAGACGAGCACCAGAATATGCGACTTCTGCAATCTCAAATAGACCTTGAATACATCCATCTTCTCCATACTGTCCATGAAAGATAGGCATAAAAACATCAACTTCTAACTTCTCATACTTAGTACCCAACATCCCAGAACGGACCTTAAATAGCCCGCCATCTTTTGGCTCTGGAATAAATCTAGCCCTTTCTACCTGAGAAAAGTTAGCCGGTAAGTTTTTATAAAAAGGTTTTTTTCTAAGCTCATCGCCTAAGTACCAAGAACCATCTTGAGATATATAAACAGGAAGTACATTATACTTTAAGGGATCTAAAGCTTCCATCGCTTGAATTGCTGTGATGACAGAAATTTCATGTTCTAATGATCTACCACCGAATAGAACGGCTAAAGTCTTCTTACCTGAGCTCATATACTAAAATATCTCCTTGAATTCTTGTAAATCTGGTAAATCATTCTCCAAAAGAAGCACATCTCCTTCAGCTTGCATCTCTTTATAAAAAGCCAAAGCCTCATCTCTTGTTAAGAACCATTTAATCTGGTCTTTAGGATACTTGATCTCCTCTAAACCGTCAAAGAACGCTTTCTTATTAGTTTCGTTCACAAGTATAATTAAGTCACAAACTTTGCCTGCTTCTATCGCTACGGCTTTATTCTCATCATATACCTTATCGCCTAACTCAATCATGCCCGGAGTGATAAGAACTTTTCTTAATCCAGGAAGGTCTCTTAAAACTTCAAGAGCATACCGAAATCCCATCGGGTTGGAATTATACGCATCATTAATTTGAATAAAAGTCTTGTAATCAGCAACTTCTAATCTATTCTTTACAGAACGAATGTCTCTTAAGGAAGCAAGAATAAGTTCTGCGTTAATACCAATAGCGGACATTAAGGCAAAACAAGCGCAAATATTCGATAAAGAACCCCTACCGTGCATTCGCGTAAAGCCTTTATAACTTACCCCATTATAGCTAATAGAAAAATTAGTCCCTCCCCTATCAAACTTAATTTCATCAAGATAAACATCAAGTTCACCCTTACTCTTATCAAGTCCGTAGACTAAAGTAGTTTCCTTTCTAAATTCAGTAGCCATCTTTCTGGCACCCGCATTATCACCATTTACAACAAGGATACCATTATTAGGTACTGCTTGAGGAAGCTCACTCTTTGCCTTATAAATCTGCTCCTCGCTACCCATCCTTTCAAGGTGCATTAAATGTACCGCCGTCACGATACCGGCATTTACAGGAGTTAAATCACAGAGCCGTTTAATTGAACCTTCCTTATAAGCGCCCATTTCGATAACAGCATATTTATGGCTACTATTTAGCTTCTCTCGAATTAATCTTGTAATACCCATAGGTGTGTTAATCCCTTCAGGCGGCCAGAACGTTGGCCCCAGACACAAACTCATCATTTCACCAAGTAAATTCTTAACACTTGTTTTTCCAAAACTACCAGTTACTCCAATAGTAAAAGGATTAAGAGAAACAAATTTATCATGCGCTTCTTTAAGGTATTTTTTCTGAAGACTACTTTCTTTTCTAGATAGTAATATTACAGAGAACGCCAAGAACAAGGGTGGGGACTGAGCCAATAAAATTTGAATGAAAAAATTAGAACTTAAATTGAAACTAAGTACCAAGGATACCAATCCAATAAAAACTAAAATTCCAACCCCAAAAATAGTCTTTGCTCTTTTAGTTAAAACCAACTTCTTCTTTCCTGAAATTCTAGGATCAGGCTCAGATAGGGCTATAAATGCAAACAATATCCCCTGAAGTATTAGCAACTCAGAAGAATACGCTGCTAGCGGAATTAAACTTAATAAACACAACAAAGATCCCCTAGTATCAACCGCCTTATTATCTCCTATCCAATGAAAGAATCTAAAAACATCATAATCCTCCTGTTGTAGGTACCTTAAATACCTAAGACATCTTTTTAAAATAAATAACGTAAGTCCAAGAATGAATATAGATTGACTGATCTGATAGTTCATATCTAATTTATAAACTCCTTAATATATCGATATAATAAGCCAACCCCCGACCCGATATAAGGGAAATGGCCCTGAGACTTCATAACAATTAGCCTCGATTCCTTAATATACTGTGACATTGTCTCACCAACACTAACTGGACTTTCATCATCTAAGTCACCCCAAATTAGAAGAGAAGGAACCTTTATCGTTTTTAGCTCCTCATGCAGTTCTTCATTAATCGTTTTAACAAAAGTTTTTGTCATCGGACCAGCATTTAAATAATCTCTTGATGCGAATTTAGGAATATACCATTCCTGATAAATTTTCATTCCTAACTTAGTATTCTTAAAACGTATAAAATTTCTAAGAAGCTTTAGTGCGGTAAATTTAATTCTCTTCTTTAAGCTCGGTTTAGGACGAATACCAGATGCGCCAATTAAAACAATTTTAGAAGCGTACTCTGGATATAAGGACATAAATTTAATTATAGTCTTTCCACCAAAGCTATGGCCCACTAAGATTGCTTTACTAATCCCTGCTTTATCTAAATAGGATTTAATAACATCTGCAAACTCAGCCATACCCCAAACAGACTCAGGAACAGGTGAAAGTCCATGCCCTGGGAGATCCACCGCATGAACCTCTCCTAAATTCGCAAGTAACTCACTTAAAGGCTCAATGTGTTTAAGACCTGTATTCCATCCATGAATAACTAAAATCTTTATTTCAGGATTAACTCCCTCTTTTAAATAAACTTTTGAATGTAATATCATGCTATTCACAATGTTCAGATGGAGACATATCACCTAAATACTGTAAATAAGTAAATACCCCATCTTTATACTCACCAAGATGTAAAGGCTGAATTAATCCCCTAGCTTTAGAATGAATCATCACTGCTCCAGACGGTCCACTAATAGCATTTCCATCAAGAGCCATCATGGACCTTGAGAAATTTATAAATTGATCCTCTTTCTTAAACTGGAATAAAATTCTTTGAATAATTTCATTCATTAGATAACCCTTATAGTATGAGGAGGTAACGGGTCTGCCAACTTCTGATTTAAACATCTTCATCTCATCAGAATCATAACTATCAATATAGGTGCTGGGCTTAATAAATTTATTAGAAATGGGGCCAAGAGTAGATAAAACTTCCTCTGATGCAGACTCTGTTAACATCATAGCCATTTCAAATCCGAAGCCAAGCTTATAGGACTGCTGCAAGAAAGGGCTAAGGCCTTCTTCACTAGCGGAGCTTAATAGCACTTGAGGTGAAAAACTAATAATTTCTCTAAGGACTTTATATAAATCTGCCTCTCTATCGTCGACAGAAACTGATGCAAGAACTTTAAAACCTAGTCCTTGGGCTGTTTCCTTCATATAAGTAGCCTCATGAGAAGATAAATCTGTCGTATTAGAGTAGATTATAAAAGATAGATCCTTAGCTAAAACCCCATAGCGCTGATAAGCATAGGACAAATATCCTTCTGCATACATGGATGTTGTTATCCCTAAATTCCATAAATATGGTGATTGATTGCCAGTCACACAAGTTAAAAAAGATTCCGCACTATAAAAGAATGTTGGGAAAGATTTATTATGTAAGCTAATTCTTAGATCTTCGCTTAACAACTCTCCTACAGGTACTATCAGTAAATTACCTTTAGAAAAGTTATCACTAGAAGCTAATAATTCTACTAGTATTTCAGGAGAAATTATTTCTAAACTTAAATCTCCCTCAGAGAAGGATTTTTTCAGTCCTTTCTTTAATCCTTCTATATACTGTCCAAGGGCTTCAGAGCCATTAGAGCTAGCGAGAATGTATAATTTATTATTACCAGCTTTATTCCCTATGACAGCCCCTACCTGTGGATAAGATGTTTCAGGGCCCTCTGGACTCCTATTGTTCACAAATAGGAAATAAAAGATCCCCGCAACAATCATTACCGTCACTATTACTGCACTTATTTTCTTCATATTCCCCATAATCCACTCATTAACTCGCTAGCTAACTCGTAAGTTCAGACAATTCTAGTAGGCAATTGCTTATAGAATCAAATTTTAATTAACTTACATCCTATTAATATGGACTCTACTTTTACGCACCTATTTAAACTATCTGAGGGGATCTCACTAGAATTTTCTATCCTCTCAACTAGGCCCAATGTGGCAGGTGCTCTAGCATCCATAAGTAAACTCCTACGAGGTGCCCTAAGAGATGCTGAGCTTAAACTATTCCTCCTTGCAATAGACGAAGTCCTCCAAAATGCCTATGAACATGGCAATTTAGAAATTTCTAACCTAGAAAAGAAGAGTTTACTAGAAAACGACCAACTTGAGATAGAATTAAAATCCCGAGAACAGAAATTTTCCAATAGAAAAATTCACATCCAACTAAATCTTGAAAAGCACTTATTAAAAATATCTGTAACTGACGAAGGTCAGGGCTTTGACTGGCGTAACTCTAAATTAAACAATAAAGAGAATACTTCACTCCACGAAAGAGGCCTTTCAATTATTCAGGCAGCTTCTGATAAAATTGAGTTCAACGATAAAGGCAACTCTATTACATTACATAGATCAGTTACGAGTTACCCTTAAGTTCCTTGTAACAATCTCATAATATTACTGGAAGATGTTATATTTGCTTGAGCTTGCAGTGCAACACTGGCTTTAGCCCTAATATCATATCCAACTCTTTCGGCAGCCTCTTTACTAATATCAGCATCTCTAATTCTACTAGCAGCCTCTTCATTATTAACAATAGAGGTTTCAAGATTACTTAAAGCAACACTTAACCTGTTTTCAGCGGCACCAATATCAGCTCTTGAACTCGCTACGGATTGATTAGCAGACTTTGCTAAATCAAGAGCGGCTTGAGCACCTGCTTGAGATGTGAGGGATGCCCCACTAAGCCCAAGCGAACTAGAAGTAACTGCCCCAATATTTACAGCAATCTTAGAATTAGCACTAGAATCTGTACCTACTTGAATATCATTTGAACTACCGAGCACTGCCTGACCATTAAATGTGGTAGTAGCTGATACCCGATCAAGTTCAGCTGAGAGTGCTTGAAATTCGTTATCAAGAGCGGATCTCTGGGCATCAGAAAGCGTCCCATTGGATGCTTGAGCTGCTAGTTCTGACATTCGCCCCGTAATATTTCCGGCTTGCTCGTACGCGCCCTCTGCTATATTGGCAAGCGATGCTCCGTAGCTTACATTATTCGTAGCGGTTCTACTGATTGCACTTTCTGCTTCAAGTTGCGCTACTATCTGTGCGCCAGCCGCGTCATCTGAAGCTCTATTAATTCTTTTTCCGCTAGCTAAGCGCTCATTAGATTTATTTAATTCTGAGAGAGATTTATTTAAACTTCTTTGAATGGAAGAAACTGCATCAGAACCTAAGATAAAACTCGCCTCCTGGCTTACAACGAGCCAAAAAGTCTACGTACAAATTATTTTATCGTTTCCATACGAAATAAAACTAGAGTACCAACTCTAGTAAAAAGGAGCTTCCAGAACCTATAATAATTGATTCGGTCTCATTCTGTATAAACTTGCTAATTGGTGGCGGAAGGCTAAAAAATGAGAAATTATCCTACTTTTACCCTCTCATAAGTAGGTAAAAACAGCCTCTTATCGTTATTAGCCACAATAAGATCTTCTTCCTTACCCCAGTCATAGCCAATTTCAGGGTCATTAAAAGGTATCCGCCCTTCGTCATTAGTATCGTAAATTTCACTAGTGATATAAAAAAGATGTGCGAAGTCTGTAAGTACTTTTCCCCCGTGTAAGACTCCCTGAGGGATTTTAACTACTGCTTCTATCGCTTCATGATGATCGTCACCAAGAACTATTTCCAACTTTTCTCTATAAGTTGGGCTTTCCTCTCTGTTATCAATTAATACAACTCTAACCGCTCCTATACCTACATACCACCAATCAATTTGTTTATGATGAAAGTGCCAAGCCTTAACAGTGTTCTTCGCCATCTTACTATGGCTCCACTGTTTAAACGGTTCACCTGATTCACACTTAAATAAGTCATCAGAACTTCTAATAACCTCCCTAAAAAATCCTCTAGAGTCCGCATGAGTTACTAGGGGTTTAATCTCTACACCTTGAATAAGGCAAGATTCTGATTCGATCGAATGACTATTACAGCAGGACATATTTTAAATATATAAAGGTTATTGAGCCTGACTTTCTTAACAAAATCAATGACTCTTGTAAAAACAGATAGTTAAATCAGCACCTATTTACTTTAGAACTGCAATATCATAGGGTCAGGTGGTAAGGTTTTTTAATATCTGAACTTTCCCCTGCGTATGGGGAATGAGTAAAGATGTTTGTTGGATGGAGAATACCGATGGAAACTTTGGTTCCAACTGTCGACGGTGATATTGCTGGATTGCCTATTGAGCATCTGAAAAATCTAATTCAAGATTGCTCACTATGGGCTGAGACAAAAGGGAACTCAGTAACAGTTTGCTGTTATCTGGGTTACCGAATGAGAACGGTCAATTATCAAGAAGGGTACGTCAATCGCATTCGACAGGAGCTAATCACTCTTGTTCGGATGATGCTTGAGGCGCAATTAGGGATCACTGAATATCAAGAGAACCCTGATTCACTTTTGGAAGTTGTTTGCATTGACGAAACTAGTGCCAATTTAATCGCAAACCGCATCAACGGCATGAATCCCAATGGCTCGGATATGTTTTCAATTTTTGAAGGCGGTGAGCTTAAGGTAGCGAATAAGAACCGCAGTAAGAAGGTAACAGTCTCCGGGATACCGGTGCCGGCATGTTGGAACAAAGGCGTTCCTCCAGATGAAACTGCGAGAAGGGCTCACAACCTTCGCCAAACCAAAAGGTTAGTGGGAGCAATGAATGCGTTCGGAAGCATTATTTCAGAGGGGAATTGTACGCCAGAGACCGGTGGAATGAACATAACATGCCAATCCGTAGCTGATGCGCAGGAAGTTGTAAGACGGATATTGTATTACTCTCAATGGAGGTTCATTAAGGAATTAATGAGAAAGTGTTAATGAAACACGCTCACAGAAGGGACAATCAAACCCGGCGCACCTTGGCCGGGTTATTTTTTTGAAATATACGAATACTTGTTCTGCTACCTAAACCCTCAGGGTGTAGGCTTTAATTATCTTAATAAATCAAATTAAAATAGGTTGTTGGCACTTATATACTATTCTAAAATAGCATTTCAAATTCAGATAAATCAATTTTATTATATTCATCATGTTGATTAATAACTAATTCAAGCATATTCTGAACAAACGTATTTTCACAAAATTACGCATACAACTTAATATGGGTAGAGGGAATCTTCTAAAAGGTTTCGATTAGGTTTAACTTTGAGGAGGTCAGTCATGTCCGCTTTAATCGGCGTGGTGGGTGCAATTCTTGGTTTCGGGTTAGTGGTCGCGTTTCATGAATTAGGCCATTATCTAGGGGGTTTATTAACCAATAGCACGATGAAGGAATTTTCTGTTGGTATGGGTCCAAAAATTTATGGCCGAATGATCGGCAGTACGAATTTCAACATTCGTCTTCTGCCTCTGGGAGGATTTGTGCGGTTTGCTAGCTCCGAGGAAGACGAAATGAAAGGAGAAGTAAATGAGCAGGGCAACTACCTAGAGTATAAGAATCCCTGGCAACGAATCTTAGTCTCAGTACTAGGGCCATTCTTCAGTCTAGTACTCTGTCCGCTCTGTTACCTGATAGTTTTCACTTTCGCGGGCTTACCAAGCGTAACTATAAACGGCTTTGAAAAAGGTCTACCTGCGGCAGTTTCAGGATTGGAACTGGGTGATAAAATTGTTTCCATAAACGAAGAGAACGCTTATACTGGGTCTTTCATCTCCGGGACGATATTCAATTCTAAGCCTGGTAAACCAATTACCTTAGAGATTGAGAATAAAGGGGGCAGAAAGACTATCTCCGTCACACCTATTCACAAAGATGATAAAGGTATGATCGGAGTTCTGCTTGAAAATAAAAGAGAGCCCACCAGCTTCAAAACGGCATGTAAAGAATCTATTTCAATTACAATTGCCAATACCAAGATCATGCTAGGTAGCCTGAAACAGATCTTCAAAGGCCAAGCGAAATCAGACGACATCGCAGGACCAGTTGGCATCATGAAATTGCTTAACTCTCAGGCAAAAGCAGGGATCTTCTCTCTTCTTTCGTTCATAGGATTTTTATCTCTAAACTTGGCGATCATGAATATGATGCCATTTCCCCCGCTCGATGGAGGGAACATATTATTTGATAGCATTGAAGCAGTGACTACCAGGAAACTTCCAAAGGTGATTTTGATTGCAGTGAAAACTGTTTTCGTCTTATGCCTGCTTGCAATCTTCGTATTCACATTCTTCAACGACCTATCCAATTAACCCGCCCACACTCAAAAGCGTTTTTAGAGCGTTTGGAAGATTCCCGACGCTCGCCATAACAAAGTAATTTACCTATTCCCCCTAAAAACATAATTTCAATATCTTCGGTACAATTAAGCTAATAAAATATCTTAAAGCTTTCCACTATCTCAACCAACTCCCCTTCCAAACTAACACCCTCTCTCCACTTCTTTCCCGCTACCCGATACCAATATTTAGCATTACCAACATCACCCTCAACCTTATGCAAATACCCATGAAGCCAAGCTGCCTCACTACTCTCATCATCTTGAACCACCTGATGAGCCTCATCCCATTTACCTTCTTTTAGTAAGCTAACTGCTATTTTTAAAGTTGTATTATTAGTCATAATCTACACAGCCTCTATCAAGCCTTCCATACCTTCCGGCACCCAGTGGTTTAAACTCTGAGATATTGTGCCAGTAGAAGATAAGAAGGAAATTATATCATTTAAACTTGATACAAGTTCCGGCCAGTCACTTCGCACCGCAATGCCCGCTTCTGCTAGATCTAACAGCTCTGATTTTTTAATAAAAATTGCTTTTAGGTCTCTTTTAAACTCTCTATCCCAAAGTACAGCATCCACACTATTACACATAAATAAATGTGCAGGATTACTAACACCTTTTAACATTGTTCTATCTAGTGCCTCTTCTGTAGTACGACAGATTACTAAATCCTTATCCGTCCTACGAAACCTTGTATTACATAAAAGATGTGCTCTTGAATTTCTTACTACAGCTATCCTATAAGCTGGGTTTAAGAGATCTTCAGCCACCTCTGGCATAGGAAGTGTATCAAGATCTTTTATAGCCCTAACTCTATACATAGCAGACATACCAATACGATATAACGGATTAGTAAATATTGTATTAGTAGGTAGGTTTGGGGCTACAACCACTGGGCCGAATATATCTAACTCTCCACTAGCAAATTTCGCAGGATAATCAGGATACTCTACAAATCCCTGATCTATTTTAGCCTGGATACTAACCCCCAACATTCTACAAATTTCTGGAAAAAATCCCTTATATTCGCCGTGAATGTCTCTTTCCGTAGATTCAAATAACCAAAATTTAAAAGGATTAAAACCAATTTTTAAAGACCTACCTTGAAGCAAGTCTTTTACAGATCGAGGTCTAATTTCTTTTCCTACAGCAGACTGAATAGCTTTCGCTAGTCCATCCATATCAATTTTTACAGAAAGAAATCCTTCCGCTTCCCTTGCATTAAATGAAAGATGCGCACTTTTAGGATATGGCCAAATTTCTAGTATCTCCGCAGCTTTTAGAATTTCGCTAGGGTCTCTAAGTTCGAAATTAAGTGCTAATAAAATTAAAGCACTTTTACTAGGTACCCTCCCATATCTGCCGATCTGACTAATATAAGCACCGGTCAAGCCACAGCGCCTTGCTAGCTCATCATACCCTGCCCTATTCTCTAATGACCATTTTTCAAAATATGTATTAAATAAATTTTTTAAGGCCAAAGAGGTCTTAAAGTTAATTTCTTTTGCCTCAATCTTCTCTACTTGCATAAAAATCCCTTATTACTGAGTAAGAATAATATGCATATAATATACTATTTTATAATTATCAAATAGATATAATAGAGATATGTATGTACTATGTGCGTTCTAAAGTAGACTTTATAGCGCGCTTTTAACATTTCATCGGAACAAACTGCAGTTCTTTCACAATCCCTTGATTTTCTAATTCACCACCTAGTGCTACCAACCATCTCGCTAAAGGATTTTTAGAGGTTCTAACAATTAAATCTGGGTAGATGGGAATTGTCGTGGAAGGTCCATGACAGAATCAATTAGAGTACTAAGACCGGAGGCATAACAATGTCTGAACTCGCCATTAGCTCAACTTCAACAGATTGCGAACACCAGCTAAATCTGGATTTTCGACAGAAAACCGTAGATAGCGCAAGACTCATTGGTGATCAAAATTTAATTCGAGTTGCAGATGAAGTTAATCTAGAAACTCGAATTACTACCAGCAGAATAGAAACTATTAACAAACCCTATGTAGGCATTCGACTAGGTCTAGCGATATGCCTTATGGCAGTAGTAATAGCCATATATCTCTGCTTAGCCAAAAGCAATCTATTCGCCTCAATCAAGTCTTGGAGAGAGGTTCTAGAAATTACCTCAAAAATTGGACAATCGCTTGTAGTCGCTCCTTTGCTTTTTAGTTTCATATTCATCGAGGGAAGACTTCGAAGGAAAAAGCTACTAAGAGCGCTGGACGAACTTGAGCATTTAAATGACGAGGTATACCAAATTCAATTTAATCACAATATTTGCGAAGTTCCGGACATGGCACTACTTCAAAGGTATTTAACATGTTGCTGTGGTTTACTGTTTTTAATCAGAGAGGCTGCAGGTCGATATGCAACGAATGTAGCTGATCCTGTGGTGCTTGAACGAATTTCAAGTATTAGAAGAGGAAGCAACGATAATCATCGTAATATTCTGATGAAAATGCAAATGACTCTGGCCGTTCAAAATTCTAGGAACCAATGAAGGAGAAGTGCCATGGACAATGAATCTTCTTCGAAGAGCGTTTTGTGATTTATAAGACAAAAAATGATCCAGCAAAAGAAGAAAAAAAGTAGTTTGGCACAAAATCCATCTAGGAGACTAAATTCCCATCACACTAAAAGGTTAAAGCACGGAGGCCAGTTTATCTGGCCTCTTTCTATTTTCCCTATCTTACTAATCTCTACAGTAGCGTTTCGATTTATTAAAAACCTGGGCTTCTTGTTGATTTGGGGTCTCAACAAGAAGCCGGTTTTTCGCCCTGTGTAACTGATACCTACGCTGCTACTTCCTCGCGCCCTGGCAAACCAGCTACTGAAAGGAGCATATTTTGCCCTTCCTCGTTAAGGCGATTAGCATCAGTCAACATCTGCTCTACCACCTGCCGATCATTAGCCAATCGCACCTCTCTCGCACGAAGGTCCAACTCCATTTGAGCAAGTTCAATCTTCAATTTTTCATTTTCAGATTTAGTGCTCGCGATTTCAGCAAGAGTTTTTGCATCCTCAACGCGCAAACTTGCCACTCGCTGTTCGATAGTCTGCTCAAGCGTCACCTCTCTCGCCTGAAGCGCCATCTCTGCCTGCAAAAGTTTCTCACTGGATTGGCTTATGGCAATTCCCGCCTTTGACAGTAGGGAAGATTCTGGATCGACCGTCTTCACCCCAAACTTTCCGAGGAAACCGATTACCAGATGAGTTGCCTTACAGATCGATTTTAAGGAACGACCTGAATTAGCGTTCTCACTGACCTCGTTCAAGTAAAGAGAGGCATGTTTTAAATGCCCCATCGCCAGGCCAAGTACTTCTTGAATATTATTCCATTCCTCTTGGTTTGCAGCCTTAAAGCCTGCAAGCTTCAGCTGAACATTCCTTAGCTTTCGAAAAATTACCCAGTTCGGAGCAATGCGCAGTACTAAAGCATAGCACGCAAGGAACCCGCTAAGGGCAAATATGACTACTAGCACTAGGAACCATAGCATCAATGTCACGAATGAATCTTTAAAGAGATTCTGCAAAGTCTCAGTTTTTTTAAGGATCTCAAGAGCATCCTTATTTGACTTCCTTTGATCAGCCACAGCTTCCTTGAACGTCAAATTTGACTGCTCAATTCTTTGTGTACTCAGTTTAAACTCTGAGCTCGCCTTGAGATATCTCCTTATTTGGGGAGCAATCTCTTCGACGAAAGCCTTAGCGTCATTGAGCGATCTTGCCTCAATTGATTCAAGAATCTTTGTGAACTCCGGAAGACAGGTGAGGATGAATTCCTTCTTACCTTCGTAGTCGCAACTTTCGAACTTGAGCAGCATCATCTCCTGAATCTGATCAGGAGAGCCTGGCACAGCTTCCAATTCCGCAACCTGCGCAGAAACAGACATCTGAACTGCGAACAACACCATTAATGCAAAGAACGTTTTCATTACCAAAACCCTTTTCATAGACTGAAACTCTCAAGACCAAATCACCATGATCTAGTCAAATTTTGAGATGCTCCCTTCAATAAATGACCCAAAAGGCTATTTACTGAAGAGAGCGTCGATGAAAATTCAAAACCTCATTAAATCGAAACGCACCGCCAGGACCCTAAAACCCTAGTGGTGCGTCTAGTTAAACTTCTACCCAACTAAATTTTACTTATAAAGAACAATCAGATAGGCAAATATAGACCTATACTTGTTGTCATTATGAAGGCCTGTATACACTACATGCCATATAAATTCTAATAACTTAAATACGACATAATCTAAAAAATATCAGGATTTATCTGCCCCTACTCCACAAGACCTCAATATACTGCCTGAACCCTAAAACCGTCTGCCCCCCTACAAGCTCTATAATATATGGCTCAGGGCCATAGAACAACATACTGACCTTTTCTTTCCATACAACAATATCATTGGGGGCTTCTACTAGATCCTCAAGTAGGCGGAGTTTAAAATATTCTCTATTTTTATTAAGCTCTACTTCTTTCTCCTTCTCTCCGAATAGAATAAGCTTGATACCTATTCTCCTTTTTACCCGCTGAGTTTCAAATTTTTGATAGGCCTTATCTTCAACAGGAAATAGAGCGAAGTATCTCTCACTATTAACTCCAAGAATTAAAATTTCTACGCCTTTAGGCTCTTTGCCAATCGATTCCACATAATAATTCCTAACAGCCCTTTCCCCTCTATATATACTTACTTCATCCTTAGCCTGCTTAGAGTTAGCCCTATCAACTAACTTTGGAACAATTGACTTTACCCGTTCAAGCCTTTCTTTAGCCCTCTCCTCTATAACTTTAGGATTAGGGACACTAAAGTGCTTCTTGCCCCGAATCTCCCTAATTCTAATTAAACCATCAGAATGCAAACTATCAGTAGCATTGTAAATTAACTGTCTATGAAGGCTAACTTGCTTTTCAACCTCCCCAATAGTGGTCTCTCCAAGTTCAAGCACCGCTAAGAAAACCCTTACCTCATTGTCTTTTAGACCAATATCTTTTAATTCCGACTCAATACTCACTAATTGTAACTCTTTATAATTTATATATAAATAAAAGTAGTCAAGTTTTGTTGACTTTATTATAGTTTAGTATTATTCTGTGTTTTATACAAACATAATTTTGTTTATGAAAAATTTAATTCTATTTCTAATCATCAGCTTAAGCCTACTCCCTTATAGCCATAGCGAAGAGCCAACGCCCTTTAAACTAGGGGTAATCCTCCCTTTGAGTGGCAACCTAGCCTTCTTCGGGAACGCACACCTTAATAGTGAAAAGCTTTTTAAGGAGGACAATGCTAACGCAAATAAAAAACTTACCATTATCTATGAAGACTCAGGCTACGATGCGAAGCAAGCAATATCTGCTTATAGGAAACTCTTATCTGTTGATAAGGTAGATGCAATATACTGTTTCGGTGGACCGATGTTATCCGCCCTCGCACCGCTTGCAGAAGCAGATAAAATACCATTCTTTGCGCCGGAGTCAGAAGATCAAGATGCAAAAGATAAAAAATATGTAACTCTATTTAGAAATATAACCAATGAATTTGGTAAAGTGGTCTGGGATGAACTTAGATCACGAGGCGTAAAGAATCTAGGTGTTGTAAGAAATAGCAACCAATTCATGGATACTGTTACAAGAGGCGTTATAGATAATGCTAAAAATGGAGAAGTTGTCAGTAAAGAAATAGATGCTATTCCAGGCTCAGTTGATTTTAGGACACAGATCCTTAAACTAAAGAAGAAAAAGTTAGATTATTTACTTGTTCTTCTACTACCCGGCTCACATCGTGCATTTTTAAAACAGTCTATGGAGCTCGGATATAAATTAGCTATGATAGGTGTTGAAGAATTTGCCGTAACTGAAGAAAACGCCGGACTTGAAAACTACATAGAAGATACCCTTGTTGTAGCCCCTTATGTTACTGAAGAATTCAGAACCCGCTACAATAATAAATTCGGATCTGATTTAGGCATAGAGTATGGGGTTGAATACTATGATTTTCTATCACTCGTGACCGAAATTATCCCAGGAACTGACAAACGATTTTCAAATGAATACTTCATAGAACAAATGCATTTTGCTGGGGAGAAAACGGGCATCTCTGGGAAGTATTCTTTAAAAAGGACAGATACCGGGGCTACATACTATAGCTTCCCCATTGCACTTTATAAGGTTAAAGGTGGGAAGTTAGTGACTTACAAGGTCGTGGAGAACTTCTGATTATTACCTCCTTTTTTTAATGTTTAGTGAGCCTTAGGCTCACTAAACATACCTCAGAGCGAACACACAACATAATATTAGCTCCATCTAATAGAGAATAAGTACTCTAAATAAAATATACGGTAAAGAATTTTAATTAACCTCGTCTTACTTCCAATACAAGATAGAAAATAAGATTAAATATAAATGAAATACCTCGCAGATACATTAAAAGTAAATTATGAAAATCGATTTGGACCAAAATTAGACACAATTGGACCCATTGAACGAATCGCTTGCTTAGTTATATGGTTAGTCCTGCCCTTAGGAACTATCATCCTTTCTGCGTACTTATCGTACCGCATTGTTGAACAGGCTCGCTAATAAATATTATGAAAAATTAGTTTTAAATGTACTAATTTATAAACATAATACATGCAGAGCTTGCTAACATAGTAAGAATTACCATGAATAGACAAGCTCTAATAATTTCGAATCAATTACTATAACAAGAACTGATGGCGATTACTTTAAGTTCTAAAATGTATATTTTAAACCCAAATTAGCTGAAAAAGAATTATAATCAAAGTCATAAGACTGACTATTATTCGATAGTTCAGGTCCAGGAGCCCCTAAGTAACGTCCTTCTCCAAAAACAGCTAGCGAATCCGCAATAGGGACTTCAACACCTGCAATTAATTGTAACGCAATAGTTGAATCTTCTAAATCTCTAACGCTATCATTATTAGTAAATTCAACATCTGAATCTATCTCTTGCAGTATACCTACACCTCCACCAATATATGGGGAAAATGACTTAGATACATTAGGAGAATACAAAACATTTGCCATAATCGCTACCGAAGCTAAGTCTCCTGACTTTGCAAAATTACCCGACTGACCTTTGATTTTATCAATATCATTATTTCTGTAAGAATATTCTAGTTCTAAAGCTAGTTCCTCTAATAAATTGTATCCAACAGCCAACCCGACATTTAATCCTGCATCAAAAGAAGCTTCACCCTCAGGTAGTGGAGAAGATCCTCCGCTTTCTAGATCAGCATTTCTTAGGAAATTAAGTCCACCAAATGCCTTTACATAAACACTTCCATCCTTTTTTTCAGCATTTCCCGACTCTTCCGCTAAAGATATTTTAGCTAACCCGAGATTAATGCAAATTGCAGAGAGATATATTAATTTCATTGTTCTTCTAATTTTCATCATTACTATCCTTATTTTAATTTTTATATTGTTCTGCTAAATAACGTATCTAAATAAATAAGATAACATCCTTCTGCATGAGTGGTAAAAATATATACATAAACGGTAGTAATGAAAGTATGTGGCAGGGAAATTTTTCTATAACTAGATACTTTTTTATAGTAGGGCTTTTTTTAGCGTTACTTTTTACAAGTCTTGAACCAAAAGGCAGTGAGGGCTTAGGCAAGTTAATAAGTTTGCCTTTCTGGTGCATTCATATGCTAATTGCTCTTAGTATACTTATATACTTACAAAAACTAAGTTTTAGGCTTGAAATACTTAAGAATAGGCCTTGGCATTTATTGACTTTAAACGGCTGTGTTGGGGCTCTTATTTTTAGCATCCCAGCTCATTTCCTAGATTATTTCTTTGGAATGCAGGGGAATAGTAATCCTTCGATATTTTCATCTGATTTTGTTAACGAAGTTGGAGGTGTTTTCATCCCGGTAGCCTCAACGTGGATTCTGATTAACGCGCCTTGGCTTCTTCAATTGAATTTTAAGTCTAAAAATCAAGATCTAACTTCAAGTTCATCAACTCAGATTTTACCTAAAGAAACTGGGCTCAATGATAAAAAGAATATTCTATGCTCTAGTATTATTAAACATGAGGTCATTGCAATTAGCTCAGAGCTACACTATTTAAGAATATACACCTCCACGAAACAACATTTAATCCTCGGGGCCTTAAAGGATGCAATTAAAGAATTTCCTGAAAATTCAGGTATACAGACTCATAGATCTCACTGGGTATCGAAAAAATATGTTAAGTCACTAAAAGATATAGAATCTGGAACTGCTTGTATTATGCAGAACGAACTAATTATTCCAGTAAGTAGGAGAAAAAAAAGTGAAATACTCTCTGCTCTAAGAAATAAAATATAAAAATGTTATCCGCCAAAAGCAGCCCCGCCACATACAAAAACTAAAGATAGCCTGCAGTGCTAAATTGAGCACGAAATATCTAAGTACAAGCCTTAGCCTTGCGACTATTAGCACCGAATAAGCACATCAGGCGAATTGAGTGGTATTCCGTTCCTCCGAATTTTAAGGTTATTCTGGAATACCACTTTAAAGCACTTTTCTTACTACCATGTTATTCCTCTACTCCATAAGACTTCGATATACTGCTTAAAACCCAAGACCGTATGCTCCCTGACTAATTGTGCCATATACTACAGCTTCCCCATCGCGCTTTATAAGGTTAAAGGGGGGCAGTTGGAGCTATTTAAAATCATCTCAAGCTTTTGAATTATCCTATTTATAAGGACAGCGCCATATGAACGAGCGCAGCTGGAAGTTTGAAACAATAAAAATCCTAATTTGTTAAAAAGACGCAAGCCCTAGAGTGATCTGCAGTGGCGTGTGCAGTAACATTTCTCCAGAGCTTGCGAGCTTCAATTTCAAGTCAACTTACAAAACCGCCTTCCACCAATCCGTTTGGAAACATGATTGGCTTGATTACGGTATCGTCGTTCAAAGCTGCGGCAAGTGCCTCAATGTCTAATCCATCTATCGGACGAACCGCGGCTTTTAAAACGTCGCGGTGATTTGCCACCATCCATTTCACCAACGCCAACGCATCCCTAAAATCGTTGGCAATGTCCAAGTTCACTGAACCTATCCGACCGCGGTTGTTGACCGTAGCCTGGCGAATAATTTCAGCGCCATCAATATGGAATCTAGAACTAACAAGATAGGATATCTTGTTAGTTCTATCCCAAGGATCCTCAAGCAACTTGAGGGAACCCTGGTGAAGATGGAGGAGTCGGAGGGTTAACCGGTGGGTTCATTGGCGGGTCAACTGGCGGGTTCGTTGATGGCGGTGGTTCTGGGGGATTACTATTACGTTTATTGAGCTCCTCCCCAATTTTTTTGAAACTGTTCTCAACTTCATTATTAATTTGGTTTTGAATTATAATTACTATAATAGCAATTAATGCTATTTCTATTCCCATCTTAAGTAATGGTTCTTGGAGTTCTGGATTTTCATCATCTAAATTTGTACACGCTTCATCCACGCATACAGTAAAACCTCCAGTTTCAGGATTTTCTTGAATATCGACATCGTGACCCCCGATCTCATCTGCAAATACGGGAGATGAAAATAATGAAAATATATAAACAAGAGTAATTAGTTTACCAATAGATTTTTTCATTGATTCCACCTATGTCCTTAAAATCGTTACGATCTCACCTAAAAATCAATTAAAATACTACTTGTTAATCAAACAGTAAAGAATTTTAATTCATCTCGTCTTGCTTACAATAGAAGTTGGAAAACAAGATTAAATACAAATGAAATACCTTGTAGATACATTAAAACTAAATTATGCAAATCGCTTTGGACCAAAATTAGACCTGCCCTTAGGAACTATTATCCTTTCTGCCTACTTATCGTTTCGCATTCTTGGACAGACTCGTTAATCAATATTTTTTTCTATAAAAAGTAGCCCCGCTACTTACAAAAACCAACTTTTATAAAGTTTTTTCATGACTTTACTTGACTAAAGCGCTTTAGTAGACTAAAGTGGCCAAATGAAAAATTGGGACAATGACGAAACAGAGGACTTACTTAGGGCGATTGTCGCCCTAGAGTCCACCGCTGAAGCAAAGAAATTTCTTAGAGATCTTCTGACAGATGCAGAGCTTATTGAAATTGGTAAAAGGTGGAGAGTGGCACAGATGCTCTCGGTCTCAGTCCCCTACTCTCAAATCCTACAAGCAACAGGCTTAAGCACAACCACGATTGCACGAATCTCAAAGTGGCTTACTAAAGGAACTGGTGGCTATAAATTAATGTTAGAGCGCATGGGACAGCCTTCGTTTCTAAAGACAGAACCTAAAACAATACAACAAAAACCATTCACTAAAAAGGCTCCATGAATAACAATCTTCTCCGCGTCGCAATTCAAAAGTCTGGTAAACTCTACGATGAATCAATCGCTCTCATCCTAGAATGCGGCATCAGAGTAAACCGAGCAGACAATAAGTTAAAAGCTACAGCTAATAACTTTCCCATAGAACTACTTTACCTCCGGGATGACGACATACCTGAATATGTTCAAGATGGAGTAGCGGATATAGGAATTGTTGGGGAGAATATTATCATAGAAAAGGAAAGAAACATTGAAATATCAGAACGCTTAGGGTTTGCAAAATGTAGACTATCAATAGCGGTTCCTGAAGAATTTAACTACAAAGGCACAGCGGATTTAAACGGCCTTAGAATCGCTACAACCTACCCCAAAACTCTTTCACAATTTCTAGACGCAAAAGGAGTAAAAGCAGAAATAATAGAAATTAGTGGTTCCACTGAAATAGCTCCTAGCATTGGTCTTTCAGAAGCAGTGTGCGACCTAGTAAGCTCTGGAAGCACCTTATTAAGTAATAGACTTAAAGAAGTTGAGGGGGTACTAAATTCAGAAGCCGTCCTTATAAGATCAAAGGAGCTTTCAAAAGAAAAACTGATAATTTTGGAAAAGTTAATTTTTAGAATTCGCTCAGTGCAGAAAGCAAAAAATTCCAAATATATCCATCTTAATGTTCCAAATAATTCACTCCCAACAATAATATCACTGCTTCCAGGGTTAAAGAGCCCTACAGTTCTCCCTCTCGCAGAGACTGGCTGGAGCTCAGTCCGTTCAGTAATTGATGAAAATGATTTCTGGAATGTCATCGAAAACTTAAAAGAAGCGGGCGCCCAAGGAATACTCGTAATACCAATTGAAAAAATGATTGGTGAATCGTGAAAAAGAGTTATTATGAAAGTTGCAATTATAAAGTATAATGCTGGGAACGTACAGTCAGTGATTCACGCTCTCTCACGCTTAGGCGTGGAAGTAATTCTCTCGGACAACGCAGAGGTTCTTCAAACTGCTGATAAAATTATATTTCCAGGAGTCGGTGAAGCAAGTTCATGCATGAATTATTTAAATGAACGTAACCTTGTTAATATAATTCTTTCTCTCAAGCAACCTGTACTTGGTATTTGCCTTGGTCTACAACTTCTTGCAAATTTATCAGAAGAAAATATTACAACTTGTATAGGAATCTTCGATAAAAATGTTAGAAAACTTCCTGATACCTCCGTAAAAGTACCTCATATGGGCTGGAACCAGATTTTCAATCTAAAGGGCCCACTCTTTAAGGGAGTCGAAGAAGGAAGTTACGTTTATTTTGTGCATAGCTACTTTATAGAAGTCTTTAATGACACCATAGCCACTACTAAACACGGAACTGAATTTAGCGCGAGCGTACAAAGTAACAACTTTTACGGGGTACAATTTCATCCTGAAAAAAGTGCAGAAGTTGGCGAAATAATTTTAAGGAACTTTTTATCATTATGAGTTTTATAATCCCTGCAATAGACATAATCGACGGCAACTGTGTTCGACTTACAGAAGGGGATTACAGCACAACAACAATCTATGACTGCAATCCAGTTTCAGTGGCAAAGCAATTTGAGCAGGCAGGAGCTAAAAAGCTTCATCTTGTAGACCTCGACGGGGCAAGAAAAGGTAGCCCTCTACATTTGTCGATTCTTGAGAAGATTGCATGCCAGACCAACTTATCAATAGATTTCAGTGGGGGGCTTCGTTCTAGAGATAGTATAGTAGCTGCATTCTCAGCCGGAGCATCTCAAGTAGTAATTGGTAGTGCTGCAGCTAAGGAACCTGATGCATTCTGTGAGTGGATAGCTGAATTTAGTCCTGAGAAAATAATCCTGAGTGCAGATGTAAGAAATATGCGCATAGCAGTTTCTGGATGGACAGAACAAACTGAAATTTCTATTTTTTCTTTTATCCAAAGTCTCACTGAAAAAGTCACAATTCGATATGTAATAGTAACTGATATTGGTAAAGATGGTTTACTCGCAGGTCCTTCTTTTGCACTTTATAAAAAGTTAACCCTTGCTTTTCCTAATATCCATTTTATTGCAAGTGGCGGAGTCAGTACTCAGGTGGACATAGAAGCTTTAAAGGAAATTCAAATTTCAAGAGTAATTGTGGGCAAGGCTTTCTATGAAGGCGCAATTCCTTTTTCTACCATAGAGGAGTTTAGATGCTAGCGAAAAGAATTATACCTTGCCTTGACGTTAAAGATGGACGCACAGTGAAGGGCGTAAACTTTCTTAATCTTATAGATGCCGGAGATGCTGTCGAGCTTGCGCGTAAGTATGTCCAGCAAGGAGCTGATGAGTTAGTATTTCTTGATATCTCTGCTACAAGAGAGAACAGAAGCCCCCTACTCTCGCTAGTAAGTGCGGTCTCTCAGCAAATTAATATTCCATTTACAGTAGGTGGAGGGATTCGTTCACTTGTAGACGCCAAAGCAATATTAAATGCTGGGGCTGACAAAGTTTCCATAAATTCAGCCGCGGTAGAAAATCCGGCCCTTATTCAAACTCTTGCTAATGAATTTGGCAATCAATGCGTGGTCGTAGCTATTGACGCTATAAGCTCTGGATCCAATTTTAGGGTGTGCATTAATGGTGGTCAACATATGACAGAAATTGATGTCCTCACTTGGGCTAAAGACGTTACTAAACTTGGCGCGGGAGAAATTTTACTTACTTCTGTAGACCGAGATGGTAAAAAAGATGGTTTTGCTCTAGAACTAACTAAAGCTGTTTCGACTTCAGTATCGGTGCCTGTTATAGCCTCGGGTGGAGCTGGTGAAATGCATCATTTTACGGCAGTATTTAATGAGGGTCATGCTGATGCCGCACTTGCTGCTAGTATCTTCCATTTTGGCGAAATCGAGATTCCAAATCTTAAGTTACATTTAAAAAATAACAAAGTATCGGTACGCTTATGATTGATGTTTCTAATATAAACTTTAATAACTCAGATGGTCTTGTTCCTGTTACTATTCAGGATGAGAATACGGATGCGGTGCTAATGCTTGGATACATGAATAGAGACGCTTTGGAACATACTATTAACTCTGGACTTGTCACGTTTTATAGCCGTTCTAAAGGAAGGCTTTGGACCAAGGGCGAATCAAGTGGGAACTCACTACAAGTCTCCTCTATCAGTGTAGACTGTGACCAAGATGCCATGTTAATTCGAGCAATACCCAAGGGTCCAACTTGCCACACTGGAGACCAAAGTTGTTTTAGACAGAATCCTCCCATAAATAGCTTTCTAAGAGAGTTAGAAGAAACTATTAGAGAGAGAAAAGAATCAGACCACAAACAATCCTATACTAGTAGCTTATTTAAAAGTGGTTTACCTAAAATCGCTCAAAAAGTTGGCGAAGAAGCTACCGAGGTTATCATTGCTGCAATTGCCGAAGATGAAGAAGCCTTTAAAGGAGAATGTGCGGATCTACTTTTTCATTTGCTCGTTCTACTTAGGGCAAAGAATCTGGAATTGAATGATGTTCTAAATGTACTTCAGGATAGACAATTGGTGAGGCAACGAACGAAGGGGGATTAGAGACTAACCTGTTCATAACCGACCCTTCTGAGTTACAATCGTATCATTAAGAATACGTTTCAACTTCAATTCGCGCCAAGGCGATTTTTCCATCAATCTGAAGCAAATGGGATTCTAGAAGTTTGAGTCGCTCATTTAAAGCTTCCACCTCCCTTTCCCTTTCTTCAATCTGCGCTAGCACCTTAACACGTTTTTGTTTAAAATTCTCCTCGGCACCATCAAAATGGGTTTGCATTTGTAATTTTAAATCTGTCAATCTGCTCATCAAATCATTTAACTTTTGCTCTACTGCTTCCTTTCTCGAGCTGACGGATCTAAATTTATCTCCCATGCCCCATTTTTTGATTACCATAGGCAACTCTGACTTCAAAGTTTCTATCTCTTGCACTACCACAGCAATTTCCTGCTCAGTGCTAAGAATCAGTGCCTTTAAAGGTTCAATTGCTGGATCAGATGATGGATCGACTTTAACTAAGCAGGCTGAATGACCTTTAAGTTTGCTCAATTCCTTCTGCACATTTTCTATTGCATCTCGACATTCCATAATAAGTTGGGCCTGCTGGGCTCGTTCAAGAGACAATTGCTCACGTGAACGTTTGACCTCTCTACTCTTTTTTTGCCTCTTAATTTTATTGTCTTTCAAGTTGAGATGCCAAGCCGCTATCATCGCCTGCAATTCGTATATTCTATCTATGGCAACATCACTTAACGAGTCAAACAACGAGTCACGTCTTTTCAATAACCTTCTTCTTGCATCTGGAAGCAACTTATCATTGGGCAAATAGCCAAGTTCATCTAACTTAACATCGGGCGGACTGAATTTAATCCCATCTCTCATAGTTGTAGCAGGCAAATGATCTCCCAAATATCTGCGAAAGTGAGGTTTCACATTATCTGGCAAGGGTCCGATTATAATTCTAATTCGAAACAATTGTTCTGTTACGTG
>JBILFC010000329.1:0-3114 GCA_044351785.1 Bdellovibrionota bacterium | reverse complement strand
GTCTTTGAATCAACTGTCCATATGCAGAATCTAAATCTGCAGACTGAATAATGGAGATACTGTAGTCATGCCATGAAACACGAGAATTTTCAGGATCTATGAATGAACAAATAAATTGATGAAATACGATCTGACTTACGATTACTTCATCAATAATTGATTGACCAAGCTCTCGCCAAGTAAGTCTTAGCTCCATCCCCTGAAGGCCCAGAACATCTTTGGGATCCTGATTCGGCAATCCTACCCAAAAAAGCCGCGAAGCAACTTTTGGAACTTGCCGTGAAGCAGTTGCTGGAACCAAATTCATCCAAGCCTTTTTTAAAGCTGTTGCGTCCATTTGTATGACCTTTCAAACAAACGACAAAACCTAATCTCTAATCCCCTTTGAATGAGATTTATTTGATCTCAATTAAAGAGGAATAGTTAAACTTCTACCCATATTAAATAATTCCTAAAGAACTCTTATTCAGCAATACTATATTTTTCTAGAATATAAAATACTTTCAGGAATTTAATAAAGGAGCAAGATATTATTTGATTTCAATGGGTTAAGGATCAGAGCTTCCTGAATACTAGTGACAATTCCCCTCTCTCACCCTGCGAGTTCTCTACCTTCCAAACATACTCATAAGTTCCTGCCTCAGACAACTTAGAACCAGACACTTTACCATCAAGATCTTTATCCTTCAATGAATCTAACTTTGTCCCTCTAAAGTATTCAATATTTCCACCAGCTCCTCCTCTAACCCCAAATCCCCTCTCCACTTCCTCCCCGCCTGCCTATACCAATACTTAGCATTTCCAATATCACCTTCAACTTTATGTAAGTAACCATGAACCCATGCGGCTTCCTCACTGTCATCATCCTGAACTAACTTATGCGCAGCATCCCAATCCCCCTGCTTTAAAAGAGAGAGTGCATTTAAAAACTTGGATCTATTTTTACTCATACTTTTACCCCTCCCAAAACACCTTAAACAACATTCTTAAATTAGCAGAAAACACTTTATCATAAATCTGAAAAGCATAATGTGGATTATCTCTAGCTACAATCATAATAATATAATCACCGCAAACCCAGATAGTTGATGTAAAATCGAGCTTACCTTTTAATGCCTTAATCTTTCGGCCACACACTTTACCTTCTAATGAAACTTCTGTTTGCGATTCATTGGACAGTAGCAATATCTTTACGGAATCTGATTTATTATTCCAGTAATTATCAAGCCAGCCTCTATATTCTTCCACAAAAGAAGGGTCCTGATAACCCCACCAGATATTATCATACTCTGACATACTATCACTCCACAAAGAAAGATTGCTTGTGAGGAAATTACTTACTCCTTCCCTACCTTCTACATATTTTATCTTCGGGATATTTTTACTCTGCGTATCAAATAGTGCTGAGATCTGTTTTACAAACTCACTAGCTACAACTTCTTTCTTCTTTAAAAGATCTTTTTCTTTTTCAATCTCCTTTAAGATACTCTCAGGTCTATTGGCTGAGAAGATACTCGAAGTCTTTCCCTTTTCTACAGTTACAAGCCCTTTATTAATCAGAGAATCTAAACAAGAATAGACCGTGGTACGCTTCTTCCCAGTTCTCTTAGAAAGTAAATGGGCTCCTGCCTTCCCCATTTCGCTTAGAGAGGAGTAGATCACGAACTCGGTGCTATTAAGTCCCAGAAGTTCTAAATTTTCATTTGAAATCTGCATGTTGACGGTAGTATGTCGACAGTATTTTAGATAGTGATACTATGCTGTTAAGACCGTGTCAAGGTAGCCCGCTATTTACTTTCTGACAAGTTTTATGTATATGCACTTTCACTAATTCATCGGGGATTTAATATGAAACCAAAACACCTTCTTGCTTCTCTTGTCCTTAGCTTATTCGTTTCTACTCTTACTAGCTATACACAAGCCGAAGATATTAAAGTCGGTGCCCTACTCTGCCTTAGTGGCGCTTGTGCGGATACTGGCAATAATTCTCTTAAAGGAATTCAACTAGCAATAGAAGAATTAGAAAAGTCTACAGACGATAAGATTGAGTTAGTCGTTGAAAATTCAGATGAACTGAATGGCTCTGCTCCTGTTAGTGCTTATCATTCTATAAGAAGAAAACTTGATAATGCTTTTATAATTGGGCCGTCCTGGTCAGTAGGAGGCATGTCAGTTGCACCAATAGCCGCTAAAGATCCGAAGGTTCTACTAATGTCACCTTCTTTAGGAGTAAAAGAATTTAATGAAAGTGGGGATAATATTTTTAACATCTGGCCTCATGATGATACAGGGACCAAAGCGCTTGCACAAAGGGCCTATGCCAGTGGACATAAAAAAATATCCATTATAGCTCACACCTCCGCCTGGGATCTAACACAAGTTAAGACCTTCAAGACAGAATTTGAACGGTTGGGCGGGGAAGTATCTCCCTATATCGAATATCAACCAAGCGAAATAGACTTAAAAACATACGCTCTTAAAATACTTAAAAGCAAATCGGATGCGATATACTTATCAAACTATATTCAGTTAGGGTTATTTACAAAAGAACTAAAGAAGTATGGATACAAAGGGAAAAAATATTCTTCTTACGTGGACAAAATTCAGATCGAACAATCTCAAGGTAACCTTGAAGGTGTAGAATTTTCCTTTCAACCAGAAGGCTCGAAAGAATTCACCGATGCCTTTGTAAAAAATTTAATGATAAACCAAACACATCAGCAGACACTGCTTATGACTCACTTAATCTAATCTACAAATCAATCAAAGATACAAAATCTCAAGATCCAGCGATAGTTTCCAAGCACATGCTTACAATAAAAAACTATCAAGGCGCATCTGGAGACATTACCTTTGACGATAAGGGCGGGATTACTAGACCCCCTGCTTTTTTTGTCCTTAAAGGGGAAAAGTATGAGAAAATTGAGTAAGGTATCCCCACCTATGACGTATTACATCCATGGCACAACACATTTTAGATGCAATCAACTCAATTTCAAAGGGGGGCTCCAGTAGACTCAGGATTGGTAGTCGTCGCATTCCTCATAGATTAAATAAGATTGAAAAAGAAGCTCTGGAAAGAAGTGAGAGATGTGGGTTTTTAGAAGTATACGA
>JBILFC010000228.1:0-5054 GCA_044351785.1 Bdellovibrionota bacterium | reverse complement strand
TTAATAATTTTCTGAAAGAGAATATGTCGCCTTCGGAGGTATCTTCTGACGTAAAGCAGTGGGTTGACAATGTTATAGGTAATTGTTTGTTCGTAAATGCAGATCAAAGATTGAGTTCCGTTAGGAATATTCTAGATAGTTTAGAGGAGGGAATTAAGGGTCAACCTCCCAGTTTAGAGTCAATTAGATGGATGCAAAAGGGCACATTTAAGAATAACACTAAAGAATTGGTGAAAATTGAATCCGCTAAGATTGTTCCCCAAGCAGAAGTCCCTACAAAGAGCCGAGTTGTAGCGCCAGAAGAACAAAAAGGGGAGCTATTTAGTGGAATAGTTTCTTCGAAATTATTTTTGCCCTTTGTTGGCGTATTGGCCGTTTTACTTTCTATTAGCGTGGTAATTTTTGTATTCAGTTCATTAACATTTATTGGTAGTTCTTTAAATGAGTTATATCCTAGATTGGTGGAGGTAAAAAAATTGAATTCTTCGTTGGAAATAGAGAGCGAGTTAACAACGTTAGATTTTGACGAAAGTTCCTTAGAAGATAGAAAGATTGCGTTAGGTAAGGTAGCCGGTACCAGTTTAGAATCGGATATATTGTTGCTTAGGTATTGTAAGGAACGTAATCTTCCAGCAGATTTTATGTCGGACTATTCAAAGATTTTAATGGGTCATCTAAATAGGCTATCATTGGGTAGGATGGAAGAGTATTTAAAGAGATACTTTACGAATAATCCGAATGAAGTCTGTGCTCAAGGTGATCTCTTACTTGATTTATTCAACCCAAAAGCTTTACTTGCTGATAGATTAAAAGCTCTAAGATTGATTTTCTCATCTAATAATAGCCATGGAATTATGTTAGCTGCATATCTGAGTCATAATAATGGTGATAAGTTATTTTTTAATGAGTTAAGAAAGTATTTTAGTGTAAAGGGCTATTATCAGTTTCCAGATAATTTCACACTTAGGTATATGGTATTGTTAGATGCTAGATTGGCAGAAATAGTTGGAGAGAAGCCGGAGGATATTGTTAAAAGTATGCCCTTTGAAGATGTGAAATTAGCGTTGAAAGTTATTTTGGATAATCATCAGGCAAGGGTACCCTCTTTATCTTTATTGCTAGATAAATATAAATCTGAGCAGCAGCTTGGAGCGGGGATCAATAAGCTATTTGAAATTGCAAAATCTATAGAGAATATTGACGCGAAGGTTTATCAATCTATTATATTGTTAGGTATGGGAAGTTTATCTACATCAGATGTGGTTAGCCTTTTGGAATGGTCTGATGCTCGAAGTGAAGAGGTTGTATATCTCGGCCTATCAATTGGTCAGCCTGATGCTATAAATATAGCACTTCTAGATGCGTTACATTCTAAGGGTTATAAAAATAAACGAGGTAAGGTCTTGTTTGGGTGGTTAAAAGATAATTTCTGGTCTACTCGAGTTAAATATAGTGCTTCTATGTCGCAGCTAGTTTTAAGAGAGTTGTATTCAGATGAGGAGATTGAAAGAGCTTTTAATGGTTTGATGCCAGTTTCTCATCATGGTTTATTTGATGCGCTAGTGGCTTTAGAGGATAAAATATTCTTGTTAGAGGCTATCAGTAGACTAGGAATGATAGTCGAAAGTCCTAAGCTTTCAGCTTTTCTACGACATGAAGATAAGGTCATAAGGATAGCAGCAATTCAGGCTTTAAATATGAGAAATGATCTTCAATCACTTCAAATCATACTTAAAGGGTTTCGTTCGGAGAAGGATGAAGAATTGAAAGAGATATATAGAAAAAATCATTGGGTTACTAGAGATAGAGAGATTCCCAAGAATATACAAAATTGAGGCGAGCATAGATGTTTGTTGTTCAAGTAAGATTTTTAGATTCGCAAGACAAGCCTGAAACGGTTATACTTAGGCGTCTGCATGCAGTTATTGGAAGTAGAGAGACTTCTCATTTAATAATTGATGGAGCATCTTCTCTCTCTTGGGAGCTTAGGTTGAGGAGAGGAATAGGGACTAGGTTCTTTATCCAAAAGGTTGACATTAATAAAGACGAACATTCTCCGAGAGAGGAAAAAGAGTACTCTTCATTTTGTACAGTAACTCTTGGAGTCATTGAGTTCTTCATTTATTGCATCGATCCAAAAGTTTCTAAACATTATTTAGATAAGGCTGATTCTCAATTAGATTTAGTATCCAGTGATATGTTAGTATCTAATACTCAGCTATTTCCTGTAATTTATAGTGTTAAGGAACCAAAGGTAGCATTATCGATTAGTTGCTTAGAGCGCTTTTATATTGGACGATCTAGAAAGTGTTTATTTAGACTTGAAAATAAACAATTGCTAGCTGAACACTTGGAGGTTTTTCAAGTTGCAGAAGTTTGGTATGTGAAATCATTAGGCACGGATCAGCAGTTTAGATTGAATGGTAAGTCACTTGTTGATAAGGTAGCTATAAAAAGTGGAGATAGGTTAAGTTGTGGTGATGCGGAGCTTATTTACCTTGATTCTGAAGCTGATTTAAATACTTTTAGCCAAGAAATTGGTTATTCTCTCTCTGAGAATTCGAATAGTAGTAGTGGTTATCTTACTTTATTGGAGGGACCTGGTGCGCCACAAAAGTTTCCATTAGTTGATAATAACCTTTTTACTATTGGTCGCGATCCTTCTCATTCTTTGTGGATTGATAAATATTTTGTATCAAGACTTCACTGTACAATATTACTTCGAGGTGATTCAGTCGAAATTACTGATTACAGTAGTAATGGAACTACCGTAGATGGAAGAAAGCTCAAGAAAGGGTCAGTTGAAGTATTTAAGGAGCCAAGTCTTGATGTCGTAATAGGTCCAGGAGTAAGGCTTTCTTATAAGGTAAGCACTATCGTTGAGCAGCTCGATTTACCCTTGTCTAAAGAAGTCATGGCAGTTTATCCTGAAAATGATGTGTTAAATGGCCAAAGTCTTAAGTCTGAGGAAACTCCAGGCATTTCCGATGAGATGAGTGGCAGTTCACAGGAAGTTACATTTACCGAGTATCAAAGAAGAACTTTGAGGCAGATGGAAGAAAGCGGCAACTATGAAATGTTAAGTGCACCTTTTATTGCGGGTAGTAAGCTAGAAGATCGCGAGGAAGTACCCATTCAGATTGGTTTGTCTAGGTTTCTACCGCAGGTTTTTATTGGAATGTTGATAATTATTTTAAGCATAATATTCGTGGTGATTGCCAAAAATATTATTTTTTAGGTTATTTAATGGAGATTTTTAGAAAGAAAAGAGTTTTAGTTTAAGTTACTAGAAAGAACACTTCTTCTAGCGATTCGCATCTTATTTTGTACAGTAATTTTAAATTAGGAAAAATTTCATGGCTAGTAATGAAATCGAACTAACTTTTATAAGATGCCCATCGTGTAAAAGTTTAATGCCTTCAACAGCGCATAAATGTGGAATGTGTGGTTTGAATATGGATTCAGAAGAAGAGGTGCAGCCCGAAAGGAAGCTGAGGCTTAGGCAAAGATCTATGACAAATGTAGAAGAGTTATTTGAAGAAAAAGAAGAAGTTGCTGCGCCAACTTATTCAGAACCTTCAATTCAATTTAATGCAGAAGATTCTTCCATTGTTGAGAATGAAGTCATTGAGACTGCACCTCGCTCTCCGTTTACTACAAGGGTCCGAGAAGATTATGAAGATGAAACAGATGAAGATTCTGAATTAGTAGAAGAAAATGGAGCAGACGATCTTGAAGATGATAATGTTGTTGACCCTATGCATGGTGCTGATGCCGTTGGTGAGGAGCCATTAAAAAGGAAAAGAAGGAGAAGGAGAAAGAAGAAAAAGCCATCTCCTCTAGTGGTTAGCGAAGCAATTTCTGAAGAGGTAGTACCAGAAGAAGTAGAAGTATCCTTTGAAGAGGATGAAATCTTAGAGGAAGAAAAGACAACCTATGAAAGTTTATCTTCTGTAGCAGTATCAGTAGAGAAATTAGAAAGTCCGATACCAGTGGAGGAACCGCCTACTGAATTCACTAAAGTACAAGAAGTATCGAAGGTTAGTAATCAAATTGAAAGGAATGAAGAGATGAATAGTAGCAATAAACTTTTAGGTTGGTTTGTTAATTATAGTACTGAACAATCAGGTAAGTCTTATGAGATTCGTGAGGGAAAGAAATTTATTGGAAGGCAGCAACTTCGTCCACATGATCTATTAATTCCAGATTCAGCAATTTCTACGCCTCATTGTCTGTTGAATGCGGAACGAGGTAAGTTGAGTCTACAGGACTTAATGAGCGAACAAGGAACATTTTTAAAGCAGTCAGGTGAAACAGAATTTAAGAAAATTGACAGTACGGTTCAGCTGAAACATGGAGACATATTGAAGTTGGGCTCTTTTGAGTTAATAGTATGCTTAATCCCTGTTTAGTGTAAGAGAGAATGAAGTGTATAGTTTGCAAAGGATATTAATCTTACTTTTGTTCTTATGCTCCTGCAACAGGAGCTCAAACTTTTTGATTTTTAAAGGAAATACTAAAAATTCAAGTAAAGTTTTTACTGCATTGCAAGCGTGTAAGCTGCCCGCTAAAATTAATTATACCTCAGAAGATATAGGTGTAATTTCCGGTGACTCTCATTATGAGGATTCCTATTCTATTATTCTAGGGCTTATTAAGCCTTATATTGGTGCGGGAGATTCCCCATCTAAAGTAGAAATTAGAGACTATTTTATTCCGAAGAAAGAAAATCCTAAATCAAAATTGGTAGTCGATGGATTTCCTGACAAAGCAATAGAAGAGTTAATAGATTCACCGTTTGTCCTCGATGTTAGGAGGCAAGTTGATAGCGTTTCTGGTAAGAAGGTGTATGTGTTATCATATATAGATGTTCCAGTAGTAAAATCTGAAATTGACACACTTCTAAGGAATTTAGACCCTGTATTGAGTGGATTTGAGATTAAACTTAATGAGGTAAACGTCAGTATGTTATTAAAAAGTCAGAATATTGGTCTGTCAACGCTCACTATTTTAGAGCCATTCTCTTTTCATGTTTTAAAATCAGAGAAGACCCT
>JBILFC010000266.1:0-4259 GCA_044351785.1 Bdellovibrionota bacterium | reverse complement strand
CGGGTGTTCAGTTTTTAATGTTACTAATGTTATTTCTTTTGTCCGGTTTTATCTTGGGACTTTGGTGGAAAGGCCGCATCGGCAATAGGAGGTCCAGGTAGTGAAAGTTGAGGAAATAGTAAGAAAGATAAGAGCACTTCCTATTCGTTTAAGATTTCATTTGCTTTTTGCTCTGTATATTGCACCGGACTTAGCAACTGGTAAATTGTCTATTCTGGAAACTTATGGTGAGATGCTAGCGACCTTAGCTGGAGAAATTAATGAATTGCCTTTAGAGATTTCTCAGATTCTTGTAGCAAGTGAAATGAGAAATTTGGTCCTATAGGCCCTTTATGAAGGAGAATTCCACCCTAAATCTTTTGACCCGTAAAGTCGAATTTAAGTTGAAGGAAGCTCAAGTTCAAGTTGGCAAAATAGAAAAGATTTTATTAGAACGTTTATCAGCTGAGAATCAAATAATAAGTAAGCTGAATAGCCTAAATGCTCAGATTCTAGAAATAAAGAAAAGAGATAGGCAACTTTTTTTATCTGGATCAAAAAACATTCTATGCAAAGAAGAAGATTCTGTTGTATTTGAACTAGAGAAGCTTAAGGTAAAGCTTCAATTGGTCCAAAGTGAGCGTGTGATGGCAGAGGGTCGTTTAAGAGCCGCTCAGAATGAATTAATGATTATTCAAAGAGAGAAAGAGGGGTTGATGAAGGTAGTCGATGCAAAGTTAGTTGATGCTGAAAGGGTAAATATTGAGAAGTCGGAATCGAATTGATCCACTATGTTAAAATTAGATCTTTTACCTGATGTAAGTTTTCCTACTTTAAATTTGTTATGTGATGAGTCAATTCAGTGTAGCTTCCTGTCAAAATTAGTACCTATCTTTGATAAGATTTTTCAGTGCGCAGTTGAGAGTTTATCAATCCGTCCGGTAGTTTATGCTCCGGTTGTAAACCCTTATATCTTCTACATAGATCACTTAGAGTCAGCGTTGGAGTTTCATGTGCCGGATCTATTCGATTTACACTTCGAGTTATCGAAGGGAGTAGAAACAGAAAATTTTAGGCTTCGAATGCATGAATTAAAAGAAGAGCATCTAGCTTTGCAGCTAATTGGAATCTTGAAGGAGATAGTAGTTCCTAACCATAATATAGTTTTTAGGGGGAAGGTTAAAGAGGAGGATTTTTTAGAGACTAATTGCATGGAGATTGAATTTTCATATAAAAAAAATTCAATGCCATATAAAGGCTATATAAATTTATTTCTTCCTAGAGTTTTAAATATAGAGAAACAGATTCTAGACAGTATTAAATCTCCTTTAAGGGGCATTGCAGGTTTAGAATCTTTGGAGCGAGTGAATATACAGATATTTCTTGGGATATTGTATGTTGAACCAATCTCTTTGGTAGATATTTTCTCTGTTGGTTCTAGCTTCAGAGTGCCTGAGAATATGTCATTCTCTGAGTGTTTCATGATGGTTGAATATGAGACTGCATTTATGGGATTTCTTCATTGTGGTGAGAAGGAGATGGTTTTTAAATATAAAAATGGCCAAGTCGCTGCAATGAAAGGTGGCCCTAGCGGTTATTCGTCAGTATATCTCAGGGTTTATTCCGGTGAAATTGGCATTGAGAGAATTATTAATTCCTATCCATATTTCTCAGTTGATGTTTGTTTAGGGCAGGAAGTTGATATGCTTATAGGAGGGGAACTTGTCTCTCGTGGTATTTTAGAACAAAGAGATGATGGAATGTTTATAAAGGTATGCTAGATAGCAAAGGTATTTATAAATATAATTTTCTTTGAGGTAATATGGGGGATAAAAAAGTATTTTGTTCTAAGTTTAAAGAAGAGCTTCCAGCTCTTGATGTTGCACCTTTTAAAGGCGAGCTTGGTGAAAAGATTTTAGCTAATGTTTCAGAGAGGGCTTGGAGAATGTGGTCAGAGGATATGATGATTAAGGTCATTAATGAATATCGTTTGAATCTAGCGGATCAGAATGATTATGCTAAGTTGCTTACTCAGTTAAGCCTATTCCTAGGTTTAAGTGATGAAGAGGGAAAAGTTTTAGAGGTTGGAGATCCGAATCGCCAATAATCGCTTTTAATAGCTTGGAATTATTAGTTTTTTATCCTAGAGCTAGACCTTTTTCTTCAATCATGATAAAGACTGTCGGAATTAACCAATTTTAAAGTGCTTATATGTCTACTTCAGAGTTAGTCTCTTTTGTTGTTCCTATTTATAATGAAGAGGAAAATGTTACTCCTCTGTATAATTGTTTTTGTCGATGATGGATCATCTGATAAAACTGTAGAGAATTTACAGGCAGTTAGTAAGGGTGATACAAGAGTTAAGATTGTTGTCCTTAGAAGAAACTTTGGACAAACTGCTGCAATGTCAGCCGGGTTTGATCATGTTGAAGGTGATATTGTTGTCACTATGGACGGTGATCTTCAGAATGACCCGCACGAAGCTCCGAGAATGATTGAGAAGCTAAAAGAAGGTTACGATATCGTAGCTGGTTGGAGGAAAGATCGTCAGGATAAAGTTTTAAGTAGAATTATCCCATCAAAAATTGCTAATTCAATTATTTCTAAAGCTACCAAGGTAGAGCTTCACGACTACGGATGTTCATTAAAAGTTTTTAGAGCTGATGTAATTAAAAATATTCAGCTCTACGGAGAAATGCATAGATTTATTCCAGCAGTTGCGGCTCAGTTGGGGGTTAAAATCTGTGAACTACCTGTAAATCATAGGGCTAGGCAGTTTGGAACTTCTAAGTACGGTATCTCAAGGACTTTTCGAGTAATTTTGGATTTGTTAACAGTTAAGTTTTTGTTAGGTTTTTCTACAAGACCACTACATTTGTTTGGTGGTTTAGGGTTGGTATCTGGATTGCTGGGTACAGTTATGATGGGCGTATTATTTTTTCAAAGAATATTTCTTAGCATGCCATTATCTAATCGTCCTATATTGTTAGTGGCGGTGATGTTAGTTTTAATTGGATTACAGTTTATTTGTTCTGGTTTAATAGCTGAAGTTCTTGTTAGAACTTATCATGAGTCACAAGGTAAGAAGATTTATGCTGTGAGATCTGTATTGAGACATCAGCCGCAGGATGGTCTTGATAAGTCTGAAAAGAAACTCAGAGCGTTATAGTTTTACTTCCTTATATGCATTTATTTGTTGATGCAAGAAAGCTTAAGCATGGTGGCATCGGCAGATATATAGAGAACCTTATCATAGGTTTATCTAGTGATGAATCTATTAGTCTCAGCATCCTTTTTTGTGATCTAGAGGATGCTGAGTTTTTTAAAAAAATATGTAAGCCAAGCATGGCGATAGATTTTATTTTTGATAATGCTAAGCAGTATAGCTTCAGAGAATATTTTGTTTTACCTTTAAAATTTAAGAATCTTTTAAAGAACTGTGATTGGTATATTGCTCCGCACTATACCTTGCCTTATTTTATCCCTTGTAAAAAGGCAGTAGTAGTTCATGATTGCATACACGTAACCTATCCTGAGTCATTTCTTCATAAGGTGATTGGGAAAAAATTAATTCAGTCTGCTTTAAGGAGAGCGGATAAGGTGTTTACAGTATCTGAAAATTCAAGAGATAACTTATCTAGGGAGTTTAGATTTCCTAAGGATGAAATTTTACTCAGTCCAAATTCTCTTTTACCTAATTTTTTAAATGAGCAAGCCCTTGGTTCCATGGAGCAGAGTAATGTTACTAAAATATTATTCGTTAGTGCGGATAAGCCACATAAAAGGATAGAGCTATTTTTAAGTTTTTTAGCCCTTCTAAAAGACGCTAAGTTTAATTTCCAAGCTGTAATCTTGTCGAAATTGTCGATGCAGACTAAGGAAGTGGTAGCTCGGAATGGACTTCAAGATGTAGTTGCAGTTCTTGATGGTCTTAATAATCAAGAACTATTAGATTTATATAAATCTTCAAATTATTTAGTGAGTACCTCTGTAGAGGAGGGGTTTTGTTTGCCTATTTTAGAGGCGATGAGTTTAGGATTAGCTGTTATCTCTCCTAGAGTTCGATATAGTGAGGAGTTGCTTGAGGATGCAGGTTGGTATTTTGAATCAGGTAGTGCGTCGGATTTATTTCGAGTTTTTGTAGATGCTTTTAGAGATATGAATAAAAGGAATGCTAAGTGCTTAGTTGGAATTGATAGAGCTAAACAGTTTAATTTAGACCTAAATGCAGCCAGATTCATAGAGGATTTAAAAGTGGCGATATGAGAGTCGCAATTTTA
>JBILFC010000101.1:0-9460 GCA_044351785.1 Bdellovibrionota bacterium | reverse complement strand
CATGGTAAACTACAAAACCAAAATAGAACATAAAAATGCAAACTATCGTCGGAATGACAGTCCATATCGTTTCTACTGTTGCGTTATGAGTGATGTAAGCTGTTTTCTGGTCATCGCTCTTTCTTCTATATTTCCATGCAAAGTAGAGCATCACAGCAGTGATTGCAAAAATGCAAAAAACAGAGATAGCCGTAATTAGGTTGTTGATCCAATCAACTCGACTAGCCCATGTTGAAGCCTCTACAGGCATAAAGTCGAATAGTTCTAATATCCAATTCATACTATTTTATGATAAAATTGTAGTGTACATTTAAAGTTGGGACTTACTAACATAAATTTAAATCCTCGAAAATCCAAATAGTTATATTTTGTGAGACATTTTGCCACATACTTACTTAGAGCTTGTTTTTTCTTTTAATTTGAACCCAATTAAGGTCAAGAAAAGAACGATAACAAATGCGATGGAAACAACTTGAATGAGTCTCCATATTGCAAATGTGTACTGTCCTTTTAAATGATCATATCTAAAACAAAATATAATAGCTTTATTTAAAAGAGATTCCCCAACCCTTCCTTCGCTGGCCTCACTAACTGCAAGATCAAAGTCTCTTGAAGGAAATTCAATGCCATAAAGATATCTAACTATTTTACCTTTAGGGCTTACAAATATGAGACCAGCAGAATGCATGAATTCGCCTTGGTCAAATTCATATTTAAATCCAATTTGATTGAGAAGTCTTTGAATATTTTCATCGTTTCCAACTAGGAATTTCCATCCTTTTTTCTCCTCATCGGTTTTATTTTCTATTTGTTCCCTATATTTATCAGATCTATTCTTGGCTAATTCGGCTTTTTCTTTCGAGTTAAAACTTATGGACAGAACAATATAGTCTTTGTTGGGTACGGACCTAATCTTATTTATTGTTTTTAAGAGGCCTGCTTGAGTAAAGTTACATAGTCTGGGACATTCGAAGTAAACAGGAGCAATAACGAGTGGTAATCCTGATGATAATAGCTTTCCAATAGATACAGATTGAGATTCTTCATCTATAAACTCTATATTGGGATCAATTACTTCGCCTAAATGCTCGGTTATGCCAGCTTTTTGATCGATATTAGTTGGATCGCTGATCGCAAATGCTAAGGTAGATTCAATAAGGATGAATAATATTAGAGAATAATATAGTTTATGCACAAGGCCTTTTCGGTTTAAATAGTTGTATCAAAAAAGCGACTAGTAAAGTCATGAAACTCAATCCAATCCACTCAAAAGTGTACCAGAAGTGTGTACTAGGGGGTACGTCAATGGAAATATCAGTAGCCGGAAACTTGTCATAAACGGGCTCGGCAATGCTCTGAATATAGTGATCTATATTAATATTATCGCGTATATCTTCGGAAATTAAAGCGAGGTCCGGATATAGATAAAGCTTGGGGAAGGGCGTTTTTGCTGAAGGACTAAAGAATGATCTTTTACCAACTGATTGTTGAACCACGCCAATTAGTTCAGTAACTTCCTTAGAGTATTTGTTCCAGGAGCTTTCATCCCTGTCTTCATAGGGGATAAAGCCTCTACTTACTAATATTTTTTGTTCTGAGTTAAGTGGTTTAAATGGGGTTATAAGCCAGTGACCTGTGCCAAATTTATGCCTTCGATTGGTTATAAGAACCTGATTCTGAAAATCAAAGTGACCCTTTATAACAATCTTTCTGTTTACAAAATCTTTGAAATCAATAGCGGTAGAGCTTATAACATCGACCTCAAATGGTTTAGATTTGTCATGATTCTTGTATTCTTCAACGAGTACAAGTTTCTCATGATATCTAGTCCACTGCCATTTAGCTGCAATGAGCATGGCAACAGCAAGAAAAATAGCACGTAGTGTTAATTTTAGTGAAAAATGATATTTAAAAAATTGCTGTCTGGATATCAAAGTTTAATTCCTATAATGACCACTCGGCTTATATAGTATAAAAGAATCTCCTACAATTGACGTAAAATATTATAATTCATGACAGTTCAGTTATTAAATCTACATGCGCAGTATGAGTCTATTAAAGGAGACATAGATACCGCCTTATCTAGGGTACTAAACTCACAGCAGTTTATTCTGGGGTCTGAAGTCAGTGAACTTGAAAAAGAACTTGCCATAGCAATAGGTTCAAAGTTTGCTCTTGGGGTCAGCTCGGGCACTGATGCTCTTTTACTCGCATTAATGACTTTGGGCATTGGTGAGGGAGACGAGGTTATTACTACTTCGTATAGTTTTTTTGCTACTGCTGGTAGCATCCACAGAGTAGGGGCTAAAATAGTTTTTGTTGATATTGAAGAGGGAAGTTTTAACATCGATCCTCTGAAGTTTAGAGAAGCGATCACTCCTAAAACAAAAGCTGTTATTCCAGTGCATCTCTTTGGACAATCAGCAGAGATGAATGAAATAATGAAAATCGCTGCTGAGCATAAGATAGCTGTTATCGAAGATTGTGCTCAGTCTCAAGGTGCTAAGTATGCAGGGAAAGAAGTTGGTAGTATAGGAGATTGTGGATGTTTTAGTTTTTTCCCTTCTAAAAATTTAGGGTGCTTTGGAGACGGTGGTGCTGTGACTTGGCAGGATTCTAAGTTGTTTGATTTCTGTAAATCACTGAGGGGTCATGGAATGAGCCCCACTGTGCGTTATTTACATGAATACGTGGGTGGTAATTTTAGGATAGATGCTCTTCAAGCTGCTATATTAAGAGCTAAACTTCCATACTTACAGGAGTGGATAGGTAAACGTAGGGTGAATGCTGGACATTATTTTCGGTTATTTGAGCAAGCTCTAGGCAGTGAAAAACTGGCAACTGTTTTAAAATTACCGAAAGAGATGGAGCACTGTTTCCATACTTACAATCAGTTTGTTATTCGAGTTCCATTTAGGGATAAGCTACTTGCGAAAGCTAAGGAAAAAGATATTGGAGTAATGATCTATTATCCATTCCCGTTACATCTTCAACCATGCTTTGAGTATTTAGGTTATGAAAAGGGTAGCATGCCTTTTAGCGAACAGGCTTGCGTAGAGAGTATCGCCTTGCCAATATATCCTGAATTACCGAATAGTGATTTAGAGCAAGTTGTGGATCTCGTTATCGGTGTTGGTAAGGAAGAGGGATATCTTTAGATTATTTTTAATTAAGTATCGTAATATTATTTTTTTAGAGAGTTGTATCGATGGATTTGAATAAAATTAGAATTGGAGTTGTTGGGCTTGGTTATGTCGGTTTACCGGTAGCGGTTCACTTAGGGAAAAAATTTACCAACATCATAGGGTTTGATATTTCAAAGGCTAGAGTTGAAACCCTTAAGAAAGGATTCGATAAGAATGGAGATTTAGCTAATGAGGAGTTAGCTTCCACTGCCTTACAATATACAAGTGAGGAAAAAGATCTCAAAGGATTAGATTTTTATGTTGTGGCCGTACCGACTCCTATCGATTCAGATAGAAGGCCGGATCTAACACCTTTAAAGAAGGCATCAGAGCTTATTGGAAGGCAGATTTCTAAAGGCGCAACTATAGTATTTGAATCGACTGTATATCCTGGAGTAACTGAAGAGTTTTGTGGTCCGATTATCCAATCTATTTGTGGGTTAAAGCAGGGAGTAGATTTTAAATTGGGGTATTCTCCAGAAAGAATTAATCCTGGTGATAAAGAGCATACTATAGAGAAAATAGTTAAAGTTGTTAGCGGTGAAGATGCAGATACTTTAGAGCTAGTAGCTAGTGTATATTCTGAAATTATTGAAGCAGGAGTTCATAAAGCATCTTCTATAAAAGTAGCTGAGGCTGCAAAAGTAATTGAAAATACTCAACGAGATCTCAATATTGCATTAATGAATGAGTTAGCTCAGATTTTTGACAAAATGGGAATTTCAACAACTGAGGTTCTTTTAGCTGCTGGGACAAAGTGGAATTTTCTTAAATTTAGTCCTGGTTTAGTCGGAGGTCATTGCATAGGAGTAGATCCCTATTACCTAACTTCTAAGGCTGAGCAATTAGGTTATAGGCCTAGGGTGATCCTTGCAGGTCGTTCGATTAATGATGGGATGGGCGCCTTTGTTGCTGAGAAAACTGTAAAATTAATGATTCAGCAGGGTAAGCAAGTCAAGGGATCCAAGGTGGGAATATTAGGATTAACATTTAAGGAAAATGTTTCCGACATACGTAACTCAAGAGTTCCTGATATTATAAAAGAACTTGGAGAATACGGGATAAACTGTCAAGTAGTGGATCCATTAGCTGACCCTCATGAGTGCGAAGAAGAATTTGGACTAAAATTAGTTAAACTAGAAGAGCTTCGTGATCTTGATGCACTGGTGCTAGCAGTAAGTCATGATCAATTCTTAGAGATGTCTTTAGAGAGTTTAATTCAAGTTTGTTGAGCGGAAGCAGTTTTTATAGATGTTAAAAGTATCTTTAGGACTAGTAAGATTCCAGCTAATATAAAATACTGGTGCTTATAATATAGGTTAGTTTATTAATATAATTTGATTGGAAAGCGGATGAGTAATTTAGTGGAGTTAATAAAAGAGAAACTAAGTGGTGAGAAGAAAGTGTGGATTGTTACAGGTGGAGCTGGATTTATAGGTTCTCATATAGCAGAAACCTTACTTGCTCTAGGGCAGACCGTTAGAGTCATAGATAATCTTTCTACTGGAAAGATGTCTAATATTAAATATCTTGAAGGGTGCCTTAAAGAACTTCATAACTCTGGTATTCAAGCAGAGTTTAATTTTTATCAGGGATCAATTTGTGATTTGGGTTTTCTATCAGATGTTATCCCTGGAGCAGATTTTATTCTTCATCAGGGTGCTTTGGGATCTGTACCAAGATCTATTGTAGAGCCACTTAATTCACATGATTCAAATACAACTGGTTTTATAAATATAATAGATACTGCAAGAATTCATAATGTAGCGAAGATTGTTTATGCCTCTTCAAGTTCTGTTTATGGTGATTCAGTAGAGTTACCCAAGGTAGAATCAAAAGTGGGTCACGTACTTTCTCCTTATGCTGCTACTAAAATGATTAATGAGATTTATGCAGATTCTTATGCTGCATGTTATCCCATGAATTTTGTTGGTTTAAGATATTTTAATGTGTTTGGGCCTAGGCAAGATCCGGAGGGTGCTTATGCTGCAGTGATACCACGTTGGATTGATGCTATTCGGCGTGGAGAGGACTGTATGATTTACGGGGATGGAGAGACGAGTAGGGACTTTTGTTATATTGATAATGTTGTTTTTGCGAACATTATGAGTGCGTTAACTGATTTTAAAACAGAAAAGCATCTAGTATTTAATGTTGCTTGTGGAGATAGAACTACTCTGACAGAACTTCACCAGTTAATAGGAAAGTTGGTGCAATCCTTAGGCTTTAGCAGTAGCTATAAGCCACCAATCTATATGCCATTTAGAGATGGTGATATTAAACATAGTCTTGCTAATATTTCTCATATAGTAGAGAAATTAAATTATAAACCTCTAGTTGGCCTGGAAGATGGACTTAGGGAAACAATTAAATATTTTTTAAGTTAATGCTCAAAAGTAAAAAAACAAGTTTGCATAAGTATGGTCGCTTCATATCTGACTATACTAATTTCCTAAGGGAGTTGCCTGATTCATTTTCAGAAATTGGTGCGATGCTTCCTAGTTCACCTCATTTAGCTAAGTTAATGGTTGAACCACTAAATGTTGTTGAAAGGGCACCGTGGGCGATATTAGAAATAGGACCTGGTACCGGCCCTTTTACTAGATCAATTCTAAAAGCGATGGGTCCAGAAGATACTCTACAGATTTGCGAAATCAATAGTAGATTCATGGAAGTCTTGAAAAAGTCTTTATTAAACAATGCAGATTATCAGAGAAATAAGGATAGAATTAGTTTCTATGAGGGCTCTATCTTAGATCTAGCTGAGGGAATTGATCCAGAATCGTATGATTTTATAGTTTCAAGTCTACCTTTTCATAATTTCCCCGTCGATCTTGTTCGGCAATTTTTAGCAGTATATTCTAAGGTACTAAAGCCTGATGGGATACTTAGTTTCTTTCATTATGCAGGTCTTAGGAAGTTGAGTGGAATTTCACCGAGTAAAACAGTAAGAGATCGTATAAAGCAAGTTGATACATTGTTAAGGGATTGGTGTCAGGATCATGCTAAAGACGGCTCATTTAAGAAGAGAGTATCTTTTCTCAATGTCCCGCCAGCGGTTTCTGTTAGATTCTCTATTCAAAGTAAGGGGAGTTAGATCCCTTTACCAATTTCCTTTCTCCAACTAGAAGGGATATCAGAAATTCCTCTAGATTCTATGAATGCTTTTTGCTCTCTATGATCCGTAGCTTTCTTTTCCCAGTGTAGAACTGTGATTAATCCTACGAGACCAATAATGCCAAAAAGCCCCAAGAAAAAAGTTTTAAAAAATGTATCACCCATAACACCCTTACGACCACAATTTCATGTTTAAGAGGGTTATGTGTAAATTAAGATAATTCGTATCTTTACTTGCAAAAAATCAAGAAAAACAGGTGGTTACCAGATGCATTCGTTCTCTGCTCCAGGCCCTACTGGGCTGAATAAGATTAAACTTGGCAAAATATTTCTAGTTAGAAAGTTATTTGTTTTACTATAATCAGTTAGAAACTCTATTAAAGAATTTTCAGTAAGTACTTCGCCTTCATATTTAATACTTATAAGTTCCTCAGGGCATTGCTTAGATACTCGACTGAGTTCAAAAAGGGGATAATTGAGACCTGGCTTTAGCCTAGTAGAACATGCCTTATTAAGTTCCATAACTTCTGCAGTGTTAGATAAGAAGCCAAGCAGATTCGCACTTCTTGGAACTAAGAGATGATTTGAATATTCTGGCTCTAACCTTAAGTTACTATACATCGTTAGTCCACTTCTAGTTTTGGTCCCGAGATAAGGCCCTAAGCAGTTGGTAACGAATAAAGCTAGTAGAGCATATTGTAAATAATTTAATTTTTGCTTGTCACTTGGTGTGGCAAATTTCCAATTTTTGAAATTGGTGAGAGTAATATTAATTGCGAATAGAGAAAGAGAAACCCATAGTAAGTGTCTAATAAAGACAAGGGATTTTAGGCTAGCTTCTTGGTAAACATACCCATCTATCCCAGAAAGAATACAAAGAATAAGTATTACAGCGGAAGTAATGCCAAAGAGATATCTATAATATCTTAATTTTGAAGCCGGGGAATAAATAATATCTGAAACATGATCTAGCACTTTCGGACCTAAGCTAAAGAGAAGTAGCACATACATGGTGCTAGAGAAATTTGTGAAATATTTAACCAGATCGAAGGATAGTCCTAGATGGAAGATAAGAGCGCTGATTATTACAAAAGGTCTATAGCGATTTGAAAATATGAAAATAAAGGCTAAGCCTTCAAAAATTATTGAGAGGAAGATAGGGAAATAGTGGGTAAGAGTGCTTGTTGGAATGAAGCTAAGACTTGTGAGCGAAATATTGTCGTAAAATGCCCCAGCGCAACTAATGGTGGGGTTTAAATAATCATTATTTAGTTTAGCAAAAAATGCAAAAAAGTAGATAACTCCAATCATTGTTCGACAGAACTTGGTAAAGTTACTGATGGAGAAGATTTCTTTACTTAGAATCCCGTTCAAGATTAGAAAACTCGTAGTAAAAAGCATTACGTATCTATGGTTAGGCATCTCGGGTAGTGACTTGATTAAAAAGAAGAGAATATTTGCAAAAATGAAAATGATAAAATTGCGATGTCTCCATCCTAGAAAAAATAAAGCTATGCAGATTAAAGGTATAAATTGGAGGGGTAGGACGAACTTATCGAATGATAGAAAAGCTTGATTAGTGATTTGATTAGGGTCGAAATATAGAGGCGTGTTTATAAAAGAAAAAAATACTGAAATGAAATAAACAATTAATATTGGGTCATTATTTTTTTTCATGTTCCATCATAAATCCTAAGTTAAAAAACACTTACTGTCCCATATAGGACAGTAAATTGAGTTTAAATTAATATAAGTTTTGAATAACTTAAAAGTGTATGGTTACACTAGATACTAATCAAGATTTCTAATACTTTAAAAGGGTGATAGGTCATGCCAGCTGTTCTTCTTGTTGAAGATGATCCTCAGGTGTTGTCCACCTTTGCAGAGATTTTATCTGCATCGGGCTTTACTATTTATGGTGCTTCGGATGCTCAATCAGCATTGGATTCTCTCAATAATATTGAAGAGCCTGTGTGTGTGGTCCTTGACTATGCGGTCGAAGGCTTAGATCCTGACCAATTCTTATCGAGGTTACGTATTAGATTTCCTGGGGTAAAGGTAATTCTGTCCAGTGGCTATCCTGAGAGTTTAATAAAGAAAGAATTAGACATGGATCAAGTGGATAGATTTATTCCTAAGCCCTTTAATCCTTCTGACTTAGCTAGTCTGATAACTACTTTATATTAATTGGTATCGATCCGATAGATCGTTTAGCCTGGCATCCGTTTGAAAGATATTCTGTTCAATAGGTTCTCTTTTATCGCTTAGTTCAGAAATAATTCTGTAAGCATCTTCAACAGCATTTCCGTCCATTCCATTGCCCATTACAACTAAGTCAGTACCTGCGTTTATCATCCTCAAGAATCGATCCGTTTTATCAATATGGTTTAAAGCTTTCATATCAAAGTCATCGGAACAGATTAAACCTTCAAATTTTAATTCTTCTTTTAGAAGAGATGTTAAAATTGTATGCGAGAGTGACGCAGGGTGTTCAGAGTCAATTTGCTGGAAAATAATATGTGAGCTCATGATAAGAGGGACCTTTTCTTTAATAAGAGCAATATAAGGCTTTAAATCAAGATTAAGTTCTTCTCGAGTAATATCGAGAACAGGGAGTGAAAAATGGGAATCTAGAGTAGTTCTACCGTGGCCAGGGAAGTGCTTAGCACATGAGATAATATTCTCTTCTTCAAAAGCATGGTAAAACTCCAAACTAGCTTGTGTCACGACTTCAGGATCCGCAGAAAATGACCTTTTACCAATTACGGGATTCGTATTTTCAAGATCAATATCAACACAAGGAGCATAAGATAAATTAATACCTAGTTGATTGAGGAAATTTGCCATCTGTTTTGCAACAAGGTAGCTTTCTGATGCCCAATCCTGTGCGTACGGAAAACTGGGAGAGCCATCAGGAAATCTGTGTACTCTACCACCCTCATAATCGATGGAGAATAATTTGGTTGCACCCTCAGTTACTTCTTTAATTTCTGAGATTAGGTTTCTAAATTTATCTATCCAAGAAATATCCTCATAAAAGTTCCTTTTAAAAAAGATAACCCCTGCAGGTCGTATGATAGAAAGTAATTTCTTCTCTATCTCTGTCAATTTTGGCCCTTCTAGGCCAAGAATTAATTTAGATCCAATTGGAAAGTTAG
>JBILFC010000006.1:0-27291 GCA_044351785.1 Bdellovibrionota bacterium | reverse complement strand
TGTTGTCTCGTTACTGGGATCCTCAAAAGAACTTGAAAAGAGAATTGTAGCAATAGATGCTGTTAATAATGGGGAAAAGTACCAAGTTAATTTAGAAAAATATAAGATATCAGAAGATAGTTATCAGGTGCCACTTGATCGCTTAAAATCGGGGGAAAATTTGGTAGTAGCCTTACTTCAAGGCCTTGATAAGTCAAAGCATGAAGTTAGAGCTAAGAGCGAACAGGTGAAAATTAAAGTTGATGCTCATGTTGTCGCGGGCCATGAAGAAGCAGCAGAAAATAAAATTGCCGAAGAAGTTGTACTGGTAGAAGGTGAACATGCGGAGGAAATAAAAGTGGATGGGGAGCACGTAGAACCAGAAAATGAATCTTACCTAATTTGGGGGATAATTTCATTGTTAATTTCATTGATATGCTCAGGTGTGATTGCTAAGATATTTATTGGTAGGTCTAAAACAGATGGTGGATCAAAGATTGAAGTTAGAGAAGAGTATGTAATTCCATCAACTTTAAATGAGCAGTTAGAAGTTATATTATCTAAGGTTGGTGACGATAGAAGGGAATTTTTTCCTGCAGAATTGGCAATCTTTGCGAGCATAATAGATTCTGATCCTGAAAGTATTAAAACTTTACAGAAGCAGGTATCTAAAGACCTTGGTGCTGTCGCTCAGCCGGGTGCTGATGATGCGGATCATTCAGGTGAGGCTTCTGATGCAGAAGGAGAGAGTGTTACACAAGAGGAAACGGCTGAAGAGGAAGGGGCTTAGTGCGATAATTTTATGATTTGGATCATTTTAGTCTTTTTAGTTAATTTACTTGCATTAGTTTTTGTTTATTTAAAGATCGTTGGCTCTAGGGGTGCGATTGAAAAGTCTCATCAGGAGAATTTGGCGCGAGCAAAGAAAGAGTTGGAAATAAAAAAATCTCTTTTACAAAAAATAGCTACAAGTGTTGTTGGGCTCACTACTGAGGAAAAGCTTGCTGAAGCCAGAGAAGGATTGGATGAATATGAGGCAATTCTTAGCGCAGAGAAGGGTAAGCAGGCAATTGCTGAAGCTGAAATTGAAGCTCTAGATATAAGACTTAGAGAATTGGAAGAGCTTCGCAGAGAACTTGAAGTAAGTAACATGGACGCCATAAAAGAGGTGGAAATGTTGAAAGCTCAAGAAAGAGATATGTCCAATAAGAATCTTGGAATTCAAGATCAGTTAAAATCTTCTTTAGATCAGATCGATATTTTAATAGACATGTTGCAAAATAATGCGAAAGCCTTAGAGCAGCTTAATAAGTCAAAGACAGAGCTAGTAGAAGTGGAAAAGAATATCACTTTTTATGAGCAAGAAATAACCAAGATTAATAAGCAGTATGTAACTTTAAAAAGAGCATACGATGCATTAGATATTGAGTATGCTCAGCTTTATGAAAAGAGACAGCAGCAAGGGAATGCGTAGTTTTCGTGAGCTTAGAAGAAATTAATAAATACTGTAATGATCGGCAAGTGCCTGATGAGATTAAAGGTTTTTTGCTTTCTTTGTCTGGATCAGACAAAGATTCAGTCTTAGCAATCATCCGTACTCTTTCACCATCTAGCAATTCTCTGCGAGTCATCATTGATTTGTTAAAAGATATAAGTCATAGAGATGGTACTCAGGTTAGTAAAATATTGAGTGATATTCTATTTAAAGATATTTTATCCTTGGGGGTATCTAGTAAGGAGAAATTGGTAAAACTCAAGACTAACTTGGAGAGAAAACGTTATCCAGAGAAATATAGAATTGAGCAAGAGCTAGAGGAATTAGTAGATTTAATTAAGGCTAATTATGGAATTAAATTAGCTTTACCTGTGGATTTGGAAGGAGATCAGTTGGAAGTGAAATTTACATTTAGAACTGAGAGTAGCCTTTTATCAACATCTGAGCGATTACGAGATTTGTCTTTATCCACAGAATTAAAAACTTTATTAGCTAAATTGAAGGGTGAAATTTAAGTGAGAGATAAAAGTCATTTATATCCTACTCGTATTTTTGTAGATAAAGTGTCTTTGGATGATTCTTTAACTCAGAGAGTATTAGCTAATTTGAAAGATGTCGATGTAGTGGAGGTTGATGGAGTAAAGGACCCAGTGAGGGAAGGTTTTATTCTAGCTTCTAGTACTTCTCCGGAAGCACTTTTTACTGCAGGAAAGAGAGCACTGTACTTAACTAGACATAAAGGGTCTTGGCTAAAATCATGTCCTGGAACATCTGGGCATGTTTGCTGTAATTTATTTATTGTAAATCCAGGTGAGGGATGTCCTTTAGATTGCACCTATTGTTATTTGCAGTCTTATTTAAAAAAGAACCCAACATTGAAGTTGTATACTAATACTTCAGATTTAATGAATGAGCTTCAGGATAAGTTTTTATCTGATTCTTCACGTTTGTTCCGAGTAGGAACAGGTGAGCTGATTGATAGTCTTGTTTGGGATGATATTAGTGGGCTGAGTTTAGATTTAGTTCCTTTCTTTGCAAAGTTCGACAATGCCGTCTTGGAGCTTAAAACTAAAGATGATGGCGTAGGAAATCTGTTAGATTTAAGAAATGATCATAAGGGAAAGACTGTAGTGTCTTGGTCTGTTAATGCTCGGACTGTTACTGAAAAGGATGAAAAAGATACAGCAACACTTGCTCAGAGAATTGAAGCTGCGTCCAAGGTTGTAGAAGCTGGATACCGGGTAGGTTTTCATTTCGATCCTCTGGTATATTTTGAAAATTGGGAGGAAGAATATTTAGAGACTATAAATACTATTTTTTCTAATATTCCAGCTTCGAGAGTTGCTTGGATTAGTATCTCAACATTGAGATATAAAACTGATTTACATGAAATGATGAAGGCCAGATTTCCGGAGAGTAACTTACCCTTTGGTGAACAATTTTTAGCAAATGATAATAAGCTAAGATATGTTCAGCCTATTAGATTTAAAATGACTAGATTTGTCTGGAATAATATTAAAAAAATATCAGAAGATATTCCCGTTTATATGTGCATGGAAAGTAGCGCTGCTTGGCGGAATATATCAGGAGGAGCACCCTTGGCTGGGTCTGAACTGAGGGAAGTCTTTGCTAGAAACCATAGATTACCTGTCCTTACTTAAAAGTATGATCTATAATCACTCAAGTTTTAATTATTATTTTGGAAAAATCGCGTGATTAAGTCAGTTTTAAAGAAAGTATTTGGGACAAGTAACGATAGAGAAGTTAAGCGTCTCTGGCCAATGGTAACAGAGATTAATGCTAAGGAAAAATCTATTCAAGCCTTAACTGATGAACAGTTACAGGCTAAAACCACTGAGTTTAAAGAAAAGTTAAGTAATGGCGCAAGTTTAGATGATATTCTTGTAGAAGCCTTTGCGGTAGTAAGGGAAGCATCAGTTCGGGTCTTAGGAATGAGGCATTTTGATGTCCAGTTGTTGGGAGGCATAGTTCTTCATTCTGGACGCATCGCTGAAATGAAGACAGGGGAAGGGAAAACTTTAACTGCTACAGCACCAGTTTATCTAAATGCTTTAACTGGAAAAGGAGTTCATGTTGTTACTGTAAATGACTATTTGGCTAAAAGAGATGCCGAAGGCATGGGTAAGCTATATGGCTTTTTAGGTTTAACTACAGGATGTGTTCTTTCCGGCCTAGATCCAGATGAAAGGCAGGAAGCTTATAATTCAGATATTACCTATGGTCAGAATAATGAGTTTGGTTTTGATTACTTAAGAGATAACATGAAGCTGGACCTCTCTGAACGTGCGCAAAGAGGTCATGCGTTTGCTATCGTGGATGAGGTAGATTCTATCTTGGTAGATGAAGCTAGAACTCCACTAATTATATCCGGCCCTAGTGATAAGCCAGCCGATACTTATAATGTTGCTAATAAATTGGTGGGGAATTTATTAGAGGAAAAACATTACGAGATAGAAATTAAGTCAAAGCAAGTTACACTTACAGAAGAGGGCGTAACTAAGATAGAAGAACTTAGTGGTATTGCTAATCTTTATGATCCTCAGAATATTGAGCTAGTGCATCATGTTCAACAAGCTCTAAGAGCTCATGTTATCATGAAGCGTGATGTTGATTATGTCGTTCGGAATGGTCAGATCATAATAGTCGATGAGTTTACCGGTCGTTTAATGACAGGTCGAAGATGGTCTGACGGTTTACATCAAGCTGTTGAGGCAAAGGAAAATGTTAAAATTCAACGAGAAAATCAGACCCTAGCTACTATCACATTTCAGAATTATTTCAGGATGTACGGTAAATTAGCTGGAATGACTGGTACCGCCGATACTGAGGCAGTAGAATTTAAGAAGATCTATAACTTAGATGTAGTAGTGATTCCTACTAACGAAAGAATGGTAAGAGACGATAGAAGTGATATCGTTTTTCTATCTGAGAAGTCTAAATTTAAAGCCGTCGTAGAAGACATTAAGAAATGTAAAGAAAAAGGGCAACCTGTTTTAGTAGGTACGGCTAGTATTGAAAAGTCTGAGTTACTTAGTTCAATTTTAGATGCCGAAGGTATTGCTCATCATGTTTTAAATGCGAAGCAACATCAGAGAGAAGCTGAGATTATTGCGCAAGCTGGTAGAGTTGGAGCATTGACGATATCTACAAACATGGCCGGTAGAGGTACTGATATTTTATTGGGAGGTAATCCTGAATTCTTAGCTGTAGCAAAGGCTGGAACTAGCGATAAGGAAGACCCTCTGTACAAAGAAGCCTATGCTGAGTATCGGGAAATTTGCGCTAATGAAAAGGAAGCGGTTAAGGCTGCAGGCGGTCTTCATATTCTCGGTACTGAGAGACATGAAAGTAGAAGAATAGATAATCAGCTTAGAGGAAGAGCTGGACGTCAGGGAGATGCAGGTAGCTCGCAATTCTTTATCTCATTCGAAGATGATTTAATGAAGCGCTTTGGTGGCGAAGGCATGAGAAACTTTATGCTTAGGGTCGCTGGTGAAGATGATGATGGAATACAAGGAAGAACAATTTCTGGTTTAATTGAGAAGGCTCAGAGGAGAGTAGAGGGGCATCACTTTGAAATAAGAAAACATCTACTAGAATATGATGATGTCTTAAGTAAGCAGAGGGAAGTGGTGTATGGCCTAAGAGAGGAAATTTTAGCTGGTAAGGTAACTACTGATCAGATTTCTGATTTGATAGCAGATATCATAGAGCAAGTTATATATTCAAGAATTGATGATAAGATGCCTGTTAGAGAGTGGGATGTGGAGGGAATAGTTTCAGAAATTAATAGGGCTTGCGGCATTAGTTTACCTCTTGAAAGCTTTATAGAGGATAAAGATAGAGGCAGGAAGGAATTAGCTCAGAATATTTTTGATCAAGCTAGGGAGGTTGTAGGTAAAAGATTTGATGATAGATTGAAATCTATAGGTGAGGATAGGATGCTTCACCTAGCTAGAATAATATATCTTCAAGCAATCGATTACTTCTGGAAGGATCATTTAACTCAGATGGATCACCTAAGAGAGGGGATTGGATTAAGGGGCTATGGTCAGAAAAATCCTCTTCATGAATATCAGAAGGAAGGATATTCATTGTTTACTAGAATGATGGGGGTTGTTAAGTTCTCTCTTATTCAGCATATCATGTTGGCTGAAATTCCTACGGAAGAAGAAATTAGAGAGCTAGAAGAGAAGGAAAAAGAGCAACAAAGACTTAGAGAAGAGGCGATATCTGAGGTCCATGCCGCTACTCAGGAAGAGGGCGATCCATCAACAGAACAGCTTTTAGTTGGGAATAGGGAAGAGAGAAGGGCTAAAAAGAAGGCGGAGGAAGCCAGAAAGGCAAAAAATCGCTAATCCTTTTAGAATTTTAGGCATCTAAAAGTTAGTTAATCTTTGGATAAATTTAATGCTTGAGTACATTATAAACTCTATACATCCTTTTACTTGGAGCCAGATTGGTGCGGCCATTCTTTGTGGTTTTGGTTTCGGTATAGAGAGACAACTTCGCGGTAGACCGGTTGGGATTAGGACTGCAATTATGATTTGCCTTGGAAGTGAGGTGTTTGTTCAGCTAGGTACGATAATAAATTCACCAGGCTCAGATCCTACAAGAGTATTGGGACAGATAATTACTGGAATAGGTTTTTTAGGCGCTGGTGTAATGTTATCTCGTGGAAGTTATGTACTTGGAGTTACTTCTGCAAGTATTATCTGGATGATAGCAGCGGTTGGTGCTGTGATTGGCCTAAATCATGTAGTAGCAGGAATTGCTATTACGATTACATGTATTGTTGTGCTTTTGTTCTTTGAAGTTTTAGAGAAATTTTTTGATTACCCAGAGGGTGGAAGAAAGAGCTCGAGAACCCATGGAAATACTCCTTCTGATTAGTTAGGAAGTGTTTCCTAGTATCTTTGCTTTTATTGAAACCTTACCCTCGGTAACTTCCACTGCGAATTTTACTTTTTGCCCCCCTGATTTTTCAGTTAATAAATTGGCTTTTTGTTCTAGATCTTTCTTGAAGGTATTAAAATCTAAGCGATTAAGTGTTAAGCCCTGTTTATCTAATGCTGATTTATAAGAGTTAAACAGCTCTTTAAATCTCGAGTCTCTTTGGCCTTCATCCGTTTTCTTATGTTTTATGTAGTGTTGTTCTTCTGATCGGATTTTAGCTTTAAACCGATCTCTTACGTAAGTACCATCCTCTTTCGCTCTTAAAACTCTTTCCCAGTGTGTATTCAGCGTTTGATATCTTAGAATTAGGTTCTTCATTCTAAAATTTGCTTGGGAGTTTTTAAATGGAGTTTTGTGCAGTGCCCTGACTTTTAATTTAATTTCCTGATGCTCCTTTGTAGGTTGCATGGGATTAAATTCCGAAAAATACTGCTCGTATAATATTTTTAACTCTCCTAACTTAACTTCAAATATGTCTAGTTCTACTTGAATTGATTGAGAGCTTACTTTGACGTCATTTAATTCGTTCTGTGGCCGCATTTAGAATTTGATAATTCGTTACTACTTTGAACTTATTCGGCTAGGAAGCCCTAGGTCATAACGATCCGTGGCGCTGAGTTAAGTATAAATATAAAATGGTTGTAAGTAACTGTATTTATGTCTATTATAGGTGATCTTTCATGTGTTAATTGGTGATTGGGTAATTTGGCTAACTGCTTTTATTTTAAAAATTCTTTATGTCGCTCTTGTAGTTTTATTGATGAGAATGGAGAAGTCTCTGCCGTTCTGCCAGTAATCCCTGAGGAGCTCTGTTCGTTAGCGAAAGTGGTTAATCCATGGGTTCGTTGCTCCGATCCTTTTACTTCTAGAGCTAAGGCTAAGATGTCAGTTTCTGGAACGAAGGATAATCCTATTATCGGAATTTTGGATTCTGATCTTCAAGGTGTGGAACTACTTAGTTGCCCACTTCATAAGTCAATTATTAATCAAGCTCTAAGTGTATTACCTGCTATTATTACTAGTAGTGGACTTGACCCATATTCTATAAGAGAAAGAACTGGAGAGCTTAAGGGAATAATTCTTCAGACTAATATGCTTGAAGATCATTTAAGGGTAAGGTTTGTAGTTAAGAGTCTTAACGCGAGAGATAAGTTGGATCTGATTGTTTCAAGTTTACTGGAAAAGTTAAGTGTTAAACTATCTGTCAGTATGAATGTCCAGCCCGTACCGCATCAAATTGCTGAAGGTCCTGAAGAGGTTTATTTATATGGCGATGAGATGTTATGGGAGACTTATAAAACTGCCAAGGTGGCATTTCCCGCTCAGTCATTTATGCAGGTTACACCGGATGTAGCAAGTTTGTTATATGAGGCTGTTGCTAAGGTAGTACTAGATAGAAAGTTTAATACTGTGCTTGATCTGTTTTCTGGGGCGGGAGGGTTTTCTCTGAGTGTCGCACCTTTCGTAAAAAAAGTTTACGGCGTAGAAATTTCTAAAGCAGCAGTGGAAGCGGCAAGAGTTTCCGCTTTAGAAGCTGCCTTAGAGAATGCAGAATTTATTGAAGCTGATCTCCTTAAATCGGTAGAAATCTTTGAAAATATAAAGCCAGAAGTATTGATCTGCAATCCACCAAGGCGAGGAGTGGGAGAAGTAGTACTTAGTGCAATTAAGAAGACCAAGCCAGAAATGATAATTTATTCTAGTTGCAATCCAATAACTTTAATTAAAGATGTTTTAAGTTTAGACGGTGATTATACCTTGCAGGAAATAACACCATTTGAGATGTTTCCGTTGACTAAGCATTTTGAGACGTTGGCGGTGTTATTAAAATACACTAACTAAGTGTGAGAGTCGTATCTAAGTTGTGCACGTAATATAAGCTATGGATTATAAGAGTAATAAAAAGACGCAGTATAATATCTCTTTTCAAATGTTTCGATTTAGATATGTGTTAAGGAAGCATGGCTTTCTATATTGTCTATGGCGTTTGATATACCATGCTAACATCAGTCTTGTGAGGCTTTGGAGAAGATTTTGCTGGTTTATAAGCGGTATCCCTGTAGCAGATGATAATGAATATTATGAATGGCTAAAGAAGAATTACCCTTCTCGTAAGTCCCTTCAAAGATTTGCTTTAGAGGGGAATAGTTTTTCAGTTCGGCCGCTTATTAGTATTATTACCCCTGCGTATAACACTCCGCCGCAATATTTGAAGGAGTGCATTCGGTCTGTTTTGGCGCAGGTATATACAAATTGGGAATTGATTATTGCTGATGATGCATCAACTGATCCCGAGAGTATCAAAATTTTAAAGGAGTTTTCGCAACTAGATACTCGGATTAAGGTCGTATATAGATCTGAAAACGGAAATATTTCAGCGGCGTCTAATTCTGCTTTGTCCTTAGCGAAAGGAGAATACATAGCACTTTTAGATCATGATGATTTACTCGCTCCTCATGCGCTGTGGTCTGTAGTGGATAGACTAAATAAACAACCTTTAGTGCAAATTATTTATTCAGATGAAGATAAGATTGATTCTATTGGTTGTCATTCCTGGCCATATTTTAAGCCAGATTGGGCTCCAGATTTGTTGTTAGGTACGATGTATGTATGTCACTTCCTAGTAATAAAGCATGACCTGATGAAAAGATTGGGTGGATTTAGGATGGGGTTTGAGGGGAGTCAGGATTGGGACTTAATGTTGCGTGCAGTAGAATTGACAGAAGAAATTGCCCATATGCCGGAGATTCTTTATCATTGGCGAATACATGAAGCATCCAACGCTATAGGTCCCAAATGGAATCTTAAGGGCGATATTGTAGCTGAGCAAGCGATAAGAGAAGCTATTCATAGAAGAAATGAACCTGGCATAGTAACATGGGCTTCGGGTTTAAGAGGTCATTTTTTGGTTAGATATGACTTAAGAAAAGAGGATAAAATATCTATTATTATACCTTTTAGGGATATCGGCGAGGTTGTTGATAGCTGTCTGAATTCAATTTTTGCAAAATCTACTTATAGGAATTTTGAAATAATACTTATTGATAATGGCAGCACGAGTAAGGAAGCAGTTCAAGTTATAGATAAATGGCAGAAGTCTCATCCTAATCAAGTTCGAGTCTTTAGACGAGACGAGCCTTTTAATCACTCTACTCTAAATAATTTTGGTGTGGAGCAGGCAGTTGGTGAATATGTATTATTTTTAAATAGTGATACCTTGGTGATTTCTTGTGATTGGTTAGAGGGAATGTTAGAGCAAGCTCAAAGGCCTAGTATCGGCGCGGTAGGTGTTAAACTCTTATACCCAGATCAAAATATACAGCATGCGGGTATTTTGCTTGGTTGTATGGGGGTAGCTGGACATAGTCATCGGAATTTAAATACATCTTCAGCCGGATACTTTGGCCGATTGCAGGTAGCGTCTAATTACTCTGCCGTAACGGCTGCATGTTTACTTTGTCGAAAAGATTTGTTTGAGTCGGTAGGCAAGTTTGATGAAGGTCTACCTTTTGAGTTTAATGATGTAGATTTATGCCTTAAGTTTTTGGTTAAGGGTTTGAAGAACATATATGTTCCAAATGTCGAGTTGTATCATTATGAATCTTTAAACGTAGCAAGCGAGCAATCTAAGGAAAGAAAAGAATCAATAAGAATTGCCACAGAGGCGATGGAGTCGAAATGGGGGCAATATATAAAGAATGATCCATATTATAATCCCCATTTAAGTCGAACGGCGGAGCAATTTAATCTTAGTACTCATAAGCCAATGAGGTTGTGGTTGGAGGGTGGATGTCGGTAGTTGATTTAAGTTTATGCTTATTAGTATTAGTGAAGTAGTATAGGAAGAGTATTAGTAGGGTGATTGAGTATGAAAGAAGAAAAATTTTTCGATGCAGATGGCTTCTATCAATTTATAGTAGAATCTAATTGTATTTTACATAGAGAGGGGGTGGAGTATGGTAGGCAGGCTGTTGAGGGATTGGTTAAGGATTTAAGCTTTGACCAAGAATTAAAAGTGCTTGATCTTGCTTGCGGTGGTAATCCAATTTCTATCTGTCAGATACTTTCTTCATTTAATGATGTTTCTTTTGATTATACTGGTATCGATATTAATCCAGGGCAAGTGAAGCTAGCTAGTACTAAGTTTGAATTTCCAGTTAACGTTAAGCATGTAAATATTATTGAAGGTGATGCTTGGAATTTTCCCGATTTTATATCTCAAACTAGGTACGATATTATTTTTACTGGATTGAATTTGCATCATGGTTCACCCAGGGAGCTTTTTGTTTTATTCCGGTGTATTTTAAAAAGATTAAAACCAGGGGGTGTTTTTATTAATCACGATATGTACCGCCCCGTTGATAAAACCTATATAATTCGCCCTGAAGCCAATCCTAAAGATCCTAGCGAATCTTATTTAATGATTCCTAAAAAGGATTTGGAATTGGAAAATATTCCTGAATTTAATTTTAAAGGAATTCCTTATTCGGAAGTGGGTGATGATGATTGGAGGTTGGAGTTTTTAGATGGCTTTAGTAGGGTCCTTAAAGAAAGAGGCGGAGATGAAATTGGAATTAAATCTGCCTGTGCTCATGTTTATGCAAGGGATTTTTGCCTAACTCCTTATGAAATGAAAGTAATTGCAGATTCGGCAGGGTTTATATCTGTTGTGAAAGATTATGAGTTTTCAAGCGAGCCTCTGAAGAAGTACTATGCTACGATTATTGGAAAGGTGGCTTGATAAGACATCACTTATTGAATTAAGTCATGTATGCAGCTAGCCGGTAAGTGCGTTATGGATTTCAAATACTTTTTAAAGTTCTTTGGTATCTTTATTTTAAGTTCGGGTTTTTGTTTTTCTCTTTGCGCAGAAGAAGCGCAGCTTAAAATAGCATTTATACTTCCTCTTTCTGGTGAATGGGGTTTTTGGGGAGAGGGTGTCAAGAATGGTGGTTTGCTCGCTGAGAGAGAGATTAATAGTTCTAATTTATCGGTTAGTTTCGAAGATAATAAGGGCTCCCTTTCTGAAAGTGCACTTATTGCAAATAGACTGGTAGCAAGTGAGGGCGCCGATGTTATTGTTTCTATTATTTCTGGAGTTGCTCAGGTCATTAAGCCTATTGTTTCTAGGGCAAAGTTAATTCAAATTGGTATCTGTAGTGATTCTAGTGTTTCTGATGGAAGGAATAATTTTATTAATTATTTAACTAAAGAAGAGGCCGCCGAGCTTTATGTGAAACATTTAAAAGAGCTATATGGTGATAATGTATCGCTTGGTGTGTATGTTCAGAATGAAGCGGGTTTTGTCGCGTTGCTTGATGAATTGAAAAATACTTCTAATCTTGATCTTAAGTTTATAGAAACTTTTAATGGTGGTGAAGTTGATTTTAGAACATCAATCAATCGATTGATGGTGAAGAAGCCAGATGTATTATTAGTGATGGGATTAAGTCCATCTTTAGAGGCTTTAGTGCGCCAAGTTCGGATAATTAATAAAAAGATCCCCCTAAGTTCGATTGAAGCCTTTGCGCTTATTCAGGATAAGTCCTTACTTAAAGGGTCTTGGTATGTAGATGCTGGTAGGATGGATGTTGATTTTGAGGATAAGTATAAAAATGCTTATGGTAGGACGGTAACTCCGGGAAGTTATCATGCATATAAATCTGTCTATATTGCTTATCAGGCCTATAGAAATTTCATTAAAACTACTAATCAAAAGATCTTAGATAACAGAGATGGATTCACTGATGAAGTGATTAAGATTCATAGCAGTAATGTTAAAGAAGATAAGAGAAGTGGGAAAGGTGTATTCCTTTCTGGAGCGCAAATTAGATTAATAGACTAAGGAGTTAAAATGGGAATAGCATTTGTAGTAACTGCTTTTTTGGCGGTTTAGATTTCTAGTGAGAAGCTTTAACTTTGATATCAATTATCCTGTTTTCTATAGGTGAAGGATAAGGGTAAGGTACTTGGGGTTGTGTATGTAGTCCTACGCCAATAGCGGAAATGTATTGGTTCTTAGAGAGGGTGTCCTCGGGAAAATTGCTTTAGAGCTTGTTCTAATCAATATAAACTACATTTTTTGCTTTTAAAAAAGAGCTGATGTATGAAAAGAATTATGAGCATATCGTTGTCTATTAGAAAGATCTCAGGCAATTAGCGAGGATTATATTATGCAAAAATACTGCCTATTGATTTGGTTTTTTGTATTTGTTGTCGTTAATATTAGTTATGCTGAAGAGAAAGATCTTGTAGTTGGAGTGATAGCTCCTATGAGTGGCGATTTAGCACAGTACGGTACGGCAGTGGTTAATGGTATGCACCTTGCTGACAATTCCATTAAAGGCCTGCGACTTCGTATAGTGATTGAAGATAACCCTAAGTGCGATTCGCCTGATGCGGTCACAGCGTTCTATAAGCTTATAACCTTACATCAAGCTAAAGTAATTGTAACTGTATGCACAGCTGCGGCACAAGGTGTTATGCCTTTAGCTAGGGCCCGCAGTGTGCCACTTATTCAATTAACTGAATCAGGGCCAGACCCAGACAACGTTATGTTAAAACTTATGCCCGATAGTATACGGATGGCTACGCTTCTTGGTGAAATGTATAAAAAGAAGTACAGGCGTCTCGCAATCATTGGTACGGATAGTGCAGTGAATGTTGGAGAGCGTGGCAACATTCCTTTAGTGAGCAAGGCTTTTGAGTCCTTAGGAGGAACAGTAGTACTTTCTGAATTATTTTCACCTGAGCTTTCTGATTTTCGATCATTGATTCTGCGTATCCGTAAGAGTGGTGCTGAAGCAGTAACGCCGTTTATATCATCAGCGAGCGGTATGGCACTCTTCCTTAAACAAGCGGATGAACTAAAGCTTTGGAGAGATGTTAATTTAGCAGGCAACTTCTTTTTTGAATTTCTATTTCCTGAACTTACGAAGCTGTATCCGCCTCTTTTTCAGTTAGATAATCTTGAGTCAGTTAATCTTGCTCAAGCATCTGATAGTTCATTTAAAAAAGAATATGAAGCTCGCTATCATTCAACTGTTCCCCAATTTGCTGACTATGCTTACGATGCGGTCAGCATTTTAAAGCAGTGTGGAGTGAATCAAAAATGCTATGGTAGTCTAGAGCAAGGAGTTTCCGGGCCACTTAAGTTTGATGTTAATGGCAGGCGTGTTGGAGTTTTTGATGTGAAGATGTTGAAAAAAGGGGTGTTCGTAACGATTCAGACTACGCCATAGTAGGATATATTTATAGGGGTGCTCAGAAAAATATTAAAGATAATGTAAGGCGTCCTAAAGGTATATTGTATATTTCTTACTAGTGCGCAAATTAGATTAATAGACTAAGGAGTTAAAATGGGAATAATATCGGCCATAATTTCAATGATTTTTGCAGGAATCAGTGCATATCTGTATAAACGTTGCTCTCCTCTTTTGGGGCCAACTAATACTACATTTTTTTACTACCTATCGGGGTTTGTTATAGCAAGTATCGTATGGGTGGTAGCGAGGGAAAAGACTCCGATAGTTCGTGGAGATTTAGTTTGGCCATTTTTCACAGCACTTTCTTTGTTTATTAGTATTTGGACTTTTAATTATTCTCTTCAAACTACGAATGTTTCTATAGCTTCTCCAATTAGAGGTATGTCATTTGTAGTAACTGCTTTTCTTGCGGTCTGGATTTCTAGCGAGAAGCTTTATCTAAAAGATTATTTGGCCATGGCTTTGGCGTTGATTTCAATTATTGTGTTTTCTATTGGGGAAAGGGAAGGGTAGGAAGTTATATTGACTAAAAAAGTAGCCACTCTACCAACCTAAGCACTTCAATTATGCAACTTACCGCCTTAATTCTCATAATAATTGCAGCATTATTCCATGCAACATGGAACCTAGTAGCTAAAAAAAGTGGTGGAGCAACGGTTTTTGCATTTTCTACTGCAATAGTAACAGCCGTATTATGGGCGCCAATTGCTTTCTCTATTAGCTACTATCTCATGTAAATTGGACTGGTACCGCTTGGCTAATGGTCGTTTTGAGTGCAGTCATTCACTCTGTCTACTATGTCGTACTTCTTCATGGTTATCAAGTAGCACCGCTCTCTGTAGTTTACCCAATTGCCAGAGGCACGGGACCCCTACTTTCCTCTTTTGCTGCAATATTTATTTTCAACGAGCAACTAACTATTTATACCGCCTGCGGAGTGTTTCTTATTGTTTTTGGAATATTACTTTTAACATGGAGTGAGGATATTTCTATCTTAGATAAATCCTCTTTACGAGGTATTGGCTGGGGCTTACTCACTGGACTAATGATTTCTCTTTACACCCTGACTGATTCTTATGGAGTGAAAACTCTTCACATGGATCCTGTACTGTTTGACTTCTGGACCGGTTTGCTTAGAGTATTCGTTCTCTTCCCCTTCGCGCTTAAAAGCAGTGCCAAAATAACACAAACTATTAAAACTAGTCTTAAAAGCATACTAATAATTGCAATTCTAGGTCCAACCGCATACATATTAGTCCTGACAGCAATACAAATGGCACCAGTAAGTCACGTAGCACCTGCAAGGGAAATCTCAATGCTCATAGGTGCATTTTTTGGTGGAAAGATTTTACAAGAAGGGCATGTCGTCAGAAGAATGGTGGCAGCCGGTCTAATTGGCTTAGGAGTAGTTTTTTTGGTGATATGACTTAATTAAAGATTGTAGATTTAATTTTCTTCTTTGTATTGCTCCTCTCTAACCTGCTCCATCCAATTTGCAGATTTCCCATCTAGTTTTCCTACGATAGAAATGTGGCTCATTTCAGACTTTGCTGTTGCCCCATGCCAATGCTTTTCACCTGGTGGGAACCAGATCACATCACCTGGCCTTATCTCCTGTTTTGGTTCACCCCAACACTGAGCCCAACCGCAACCTGAAGTCACAAATAAAGTCTGACCTAAGGGATGCGTGTGCCATGCAGTACGCGAACCGCGCTCGAAGGTAACATTCACACAAACAGCACCGGCCGGATCTGGAGCTTCAAATAAAGGATCAATGTGTACTGTCCCAATGAAATAATCAGCGGGGCCTACGCCAGAAGACCGAGAACCGTTTCGTTTTATTTCCATTCTATCTTAACCCTAATCTTTTTAATCCGAGCATCTTTAATGCCTTTAACAAATCCTGCAACTTGGAACGATATATTGCCACATCCAATAGCGGAAATGAGTTGTTTTTGGAGTGGATATCTGGGGAAAGAGGAGTTAGAAAAGTTAATATATATAGGCGGTTATGATGTCCAGTGAAATAGTCGTTGTTATTTCCGCTATTTTTCGATGTTTTCCGAGGTCGTGCCTAAAATGCTTTTGCCTTTTCATTATCGAAAGTCTATTTTTATAAAATATTGTAGGGGTCCTGTGTTAAGATTTATTTTATAAATTTAATGTAAATGAGCGGTAAGAATGTCTAAGATATTATCTGATCTTCGTAATTTTGAAGAATTTGCAAAGAATAAGATTGCAAACTCTGGTGATACGTTGCAATTAGATGATCTTTTTGAAGAGTGGAGGTTGTTGAATCCTCTTGATGATTTAAAGAGAAATGATTTGTTGGCGATTAAATCTGCTATTCGAGATATGAATAATGGTGACTTAGGTCTGCCAGCAGATGAGGTTCTTATGGAAGCGAGAAAACGTTACGGTATGGAATCTTATCTTTGATCTGAATTTTTTCCGGAGTATGAATGCAATTTGTAATAATAGGTTTAGATGGTACTGATGAAGAGGCAATGAATCGCAGGCTAGCTTCAAGACAAGCACATATTGAAATGGGTAATGAATTAACTGCTTCGGGAAATATGTGGTACGGAGCTGCCCTACTAGATGATGCTGGAAAGATGAAAGGTTCTATGCTTTTAATGGATTTTCCATCAGAGGAAGAATTGCAAGATTGGCTAAAACGAGAACCTTATGTTCTAGGAGAGGTTTGGAGAAGTGTAGAAGTTCATAAAGCTAATGTTAGAGATCCTTGGCAGTTTAATCGGCCTAAGGAGTTTTTTGAGACTGGAGAACAGTTTTATAAGCGCCGATAATGGGTAAAATTATAACTATCGGCGCAATTTGATTGCAATTTTCGCGCCGATAATGTATTTTTTTAGCTAAATGGGCGCAGGAGGCTATGATTAAGTTTAAAAAGAGTAAGCAAAAACAGGTACTTATAGGTAGGGTCGCTGAGCAGGCTGAGCTAAGGAGGATAGGTGCCCTTGGAGAGTCAGCTATTTTGGTAGTTTATGGCAGAAGGCGAGTAGGTAAAACTGAATTAATAGAATCTATATATGCAGATCGAAATCTTATAAAAATTGAAGGTGCTGAAGGTGTTGAGCCTGAGAGCCAATTAAATCTAGCGCGTTTACAGTTAGAAGAATACATCCAAGAGAATTCATTTAAGCATTCAACTTTTTCAACTTGGTTAGAATTGTTTAAGTTTCTTGCGCCATATTTAGAGAAGGGAAAGTGGACATTGTATTTTGAAGAGTTGCAATGGCTCGCTGGAGATAAGTCTAGCTTTATAGCTGAATTTAAAATTGCTTGGGATAATTACCTAAGACATAATCCAGATCTGTTAGTAGTCCTATGTGGATCATCCCCTTCTTTTATGATTAATGAAGTTTTAAAATCTAAAGCTCTATATAATCGATCGCAGCATGAATTACATTTAAAACCTTTCTCACTAAATGAAACAAGTGAGTTTATTGGAGAAGGATTTTCGTTAGAGCAAGCTCTTGATGCCCATCTTTTCGTTGGCGGAATTCCTGAGTATCTTAAATATATAAAACAGGATAAGTCTGTTTTCATTTCCATGTGTAGAAACTCATTTAAAGAAAATGCATTTTTTCTTAATGAATTTGAGAAGGTATTTACAAGCAGTTTGTCTAATAATCCTCATTACAAAGAAATAATAGAAATTCTTTCATTATCCAGTAGTTTAAGTAGAATTGATCTTTTAGAGAAATTAAAAATTAAGTCTGGTGGAGGCATAAGTAAGGTTCTAAGTGATCTACTATTGTGTGGTTTTATCGATCGATTTTCCCCGTACCAACTAAAGCAAGACGGAAAGTCGTCTCAATTGGCAATTGCAGATAATTATATGCAGTTCTATTTTAAGTTCATAAAGCCTAGAATTATGGATATTAAACGAGGTACGTTTAATAAGGAACCTACTCAGGCAGTAGATAGAAGTTCTATTGATCAGTTTCTATCATATTCATTTGAGAAGTATTGCAGGTCTAATAGTCATTTAATTGCTACTATTCTTGGTTTTCCTTCGATAAAATATCTATCGGGAGTTTATTATCGGAGAGGGGATTTGGATATGGGTCGTGGATATCAATGGGATCTTGTATTTGATCGGTCTGATAAAGTTCTTACGCTCTGTGAAATTAAGTACTCAAATGCGCCAGTGGGTATGGGTGTGATTCGGGAATTTGAAGAAAGATTGGAAAAAACACCTATAGAAACACGTAAATCAATTCAGAGAGTATTGATTTCAGTGAATGGAGCGACAGAGCAACTTGTGGAAAAGAGTTATTTTGATCGGATTATAACTCTTGAAGATATATTTAAGGTATAAAAAGTTAGGCTATTCTGTTTATGAAGAGAAAGATGATGGGCAGGGTATTGTGATTTTGTATATGAGAAAGTGCAGAAATGAATAAAAAAAGAATTTGTATCGTAGGAGCCGGAGCCATCGGATTAGATCTAGCTTGGCATCTAATAAAAGCATCGTTTCAAGTTTCTATTGTTGCGAGAGGTAGAGCTTTAGAGGTTTTGAGAGTGGAGGGGATTAGGCGAATAGATTCGATTGGTGGGCATGTAAAGTGCGATGACTTTTTTGTCACGGATGATTTTCGTAGCGTTGGAACGTACGATATAAATTTTCTTTGTACGCGAGTCGATGATTTGTTGTCACTTTCTCCTCAGATTAAAAATTTAATGCACAGTGCTTCGGTTGTAATATCTTGTACTAATGGAATCCCTCCTTGGTATTCGCATGATCAAGACGATACAATCGGTCGATTTACTTTTCCTCTTGAACCTAGGAATAATTTTTTGTCCGCAATTCCAAGTCAGCAGCTTATTGGTGCCGTAGTTGAAAGGAGTGTTCAGCTTAGTGAGACTGGAGTGATAAAGGAGGCTAGTGGGAAGGGTTTTGTATTAGGTGAAATAGATCACAATAAGTCATCTAGATTGATTGAAATAGAAGAGATTTTAATTTCATCTGGTCTTGGATGTAGGCTAAGTGAAAATATTCATAAAGATATTTGGCTTAAGTTGATTTTGAATATAGCCATCAATCCTTTGAATGTATTATCTGAGGGTAGTATTGGGCAAATGTTAGAAGATGATTCAATTTTGGATAGGATTGATGGCATTCTAGGAGAGGCTACCTTGGTAGGAGTTAGGTTAGGAATAATCAAGTTATCAGATTTTAATAAGAAAGAATTTTTAACTTTTGCAAGAAATAACTTAGCACATCATAAATCTTCTATGTTGCAAAATTACCTTCAGGGTAGAGCATTGGAAATTCATCGTATAGTCGAAGTAGTTCAGATGTTAGCCCGATCTCCCGGTCCTGAGCCCATAGTTGAGACTCCTTATATCGATAGGTTGTTGATAGATCTATATGAAAAAATATAAGATAAGGTGGAAGTGTTTATATCTATTGGTTCTATTTGATATTAGCTAGTTTGATATGTTATATCTGAAATTACTACTACTCGGCTTTTCCCTAGCAGCTACTCCTGGGCCTGATTTCTTCTTGATTTTAAGAAATACGTTGGTTTGTGGAAGAGGTATTGGTTATTTAACCTTATTGGGAAATAGGCTTAGCCTGTGTATTCACATTTGTTTGTCTGTCTTAGGTATTACAGCCATATTATCTACATCTCCTTTAGCATATTTTTTCTTGAGGCTTTTTGGCGCTGTATATTTAATATATCTGGGGGTTAAGAATTTAAAATCTAAGCTTGCCATAAGAAAAGAAAAGTTTAGCGAGTTACAAACAGAAATTATATCTCGTTCGGAAGCAGTTAGAAGAGGTTTCCTTAATAATCTTCTAAATCCCAAAGTGAGTTTATTCTTTCTGAGTTTGTTCCCTCAGTTTGTAAGACCTTAAGATGCAAGCTCAAGTCCCTTGTTGGTAGGTCTTGTTTTCTTTATAGGAAATTCTCTATGGTGGATACCACTAATTTCATTGTTAGGATTTCAGGGCCTTAGAAGTTACTTGCATAAATTTCAAGTAACCTTAGATTTCATATTTGGCGTTTTGTTTGTTGGGTTTGGTTTGAAGATTCTATGGGAGTTAGTAAGATCACTAGGCACTACCTAGTATATTTTTAAATACTATTATTTATTTAATCTTGCGCTAAATAGAGATACAAGTTGATCAGTTTCTAGTAATGTCTCTAATTCTTTTAGAATACTTTTAATGTATTCCAAGTCTAAGACACTTTTATTTTTACTAATAATTGAGTCAATATCTTGTATATCTTTAGGGCGTCCCGCTAGGCATTTAAAAATTATTAAATCTTCGCTTGTTGCGACTTTTATTATAAAATTATCAGCAACCGTTTCTAGGGAAGCTCGTTTTATTACTTGTTGCTCAAATCCAGTTAAACCAAACGACAAATCTATAGTAATACCCTGAACAAGGATTGGTAAAAGTTGCGCAGAAAGAGCAAGATCTTTAGGATCGTCAACAATCGAGGGATATTTAGCCAGTATTAAATCAATTGTCCTTTCTTGCATTTCTAAATCTGAAAGTATGCAGATATCAATATCGCTTGTGAATCTAGGCTCTCCTCTAAACTGAACTGCTATTCCGCCAATTAAGCAACTTTCTATGTTATGAGCTGTCAGAAAAGTGCTTATTTCTTTTAGCGCTGAAAGTAATTTATTGTTAATAGTGGGGGTTAACATTATCTAAACTTTTAACATTCTAAGTTGTGAGACTAAAGATTTTCTCAATCTAATTGATTCTTCTAAATTATACGAGGCATAATCTTTATTTGTTAAATTATGAAAATCCCAGATTTCTAGAAATTTAGAAAACAGTTCCCTTGAAGTGAGTTTAGCTAGTTCTCTAAATTTGATTTCATCAAGTATAGCCTGAGCTTGATTTTTATTTTTTAGCCACTGCTTTGTGATCATGCTTTATCCAATAGGAAATGCTTTTATAATATTATTTTAAGTTAGATTTACTCTAAGTGCAAATCTGTATTTATACCACCCTAAACAAAAACCCTTTCAAATATTCCGATTCGGGATGACATGGGTTAATTGGATGGCATGGGGCTTGGTATAGTTTTTTTAGTATTTGTAGTTTCTTTCCTTCTTTTTTAGCTGCTTTTAGGGATTCAAGAAGTAACATTTCGCTAGTTACAAATTGAGAGCAGGAATAGCTCATAAGAAGCCCGCCTGGTTTCACTCTATTAAGTGTCAGTCCGGTAAGTCCTCTGTAATAGGAGAGTCCATTCTTTAAGTCTTGTCTTCTTTTTACAAGAGCCGGCGGGTCTTGGATTACTATATCCAAGAGTTTTGTTTCCTGCTTCAGGTATTCAGTACAGTCTGTTTTTAATGCAGTGTGTGCGTTTGTAAGTTTATTTAGTTTTATATTTTCATTTAGCAAGTCCACCGCAATTGGAGATGCTTCAACGGAAATTACTTCTTTTGCTCCACCTTTAAGTGCATTTAAACTAAACCCTCCAGAATAAGCATAAAGATTTAAGACCGATTTATTCTTTGCGAGTGATCTAAGAAGGAGTCTGTTCTCTCTTTGATCAAGAAAGAAACCAGTCTTTTGCCCTTTGAAAATATCTAAATTGTAATTTATTCCGTATTCTTTTATCTCTGTTGAAGGAGCATCTCCAAAAATTACAGTACGCTTGTTCTCTCTGCTTGCCTCATCTAGAAGTACGATACATTTTATATCTGGAACTGAATCTAGTAGTGCTTGTTGAATGAAATCTAAATGTTTGAGAATCCCTAAGTGATGAGCTTGAATAACTAGGGTAGAATTATATTTATCAATTGTTAGTCCAGGAATAAAATCACCCTCAGAATGAAATATTCTGTATGAGTCAGTCTGATCATTAATAAGGTTAAGTTCAGATCTTAGTTTAAATGCATTGCTGATTTTTTCTTTATAAATCTCACTGAGAGACCTTTTTGAGTCCTGACTAAGTATTCTAAGAGCAATTGACTCTTTACCATAAAAGGCTAGTCCTAGATCAGCCCCATCCTTGGACACGACCCTAACGAGGTCTCCTTCTTGCGGATGGATATCGGTTCTCTCGATTGCCCCGCTAAAAACCCAATGATGTCCGAGGCTTATGGACCTTTCCCTATCTTTTTTGAGGGTTATTTTTGGTAGGGGATCTAATTTACTATGAACGTTCATCAAAAGGCCTAAGCGTGTTAAAAGGAATTGTTTTAATTATGGAAAATCAGACTGTTTCATATTCTATTATATTAGCCGCAGGCAAGGGGACACGCTTTAAATCAAGGCTTCCTAAGGTTTTGCATAAAATCTCAGGCCGATCTCTCTTAGAGGTAAGCATTAGAGCCGTACTACCTCATACTAAGGAAGAAATTATTATCGTAGCTGGGTTCGGTTATGAAGAAGTAGTAAGTGAAGTTACTTTCCTTAAGACGAAATTAGGCACTAGCATTCCGATTATTATAGTTAAGCAAGAAGAACAAAACGGAACCGGTCACGCAACTAAAGTTGCAAGTGATTATCTGGGTGACAAAAAGGGTGATGTTTTAATTATCCCTGGAGATTGCCCACTTTTAAATTCTGATTGCATGTCGAATTTAATTAAAGACAGATCATCTGACTTTTCTCTTCTCAGTGTTAATTTAGAAAATCCTTTTGGGTTCGGAAGAATAATTAGATCTGATAAATGCGAGTTCCAGGCTATAGTTGAAGAGAAAGATTGCGCAGAAGAGCAGAGATTAGTTAAGGAAGTAAATACGGGTATAGTAAGAACATCCCAAGAAGCCCTTAAAACATACTTACCTCTTCTAAAAACTAATAATAAACAAGGCGAGTATTACCTTACTGATCTTCCAGCTTTAATGCTAAAAGATCAGAAGGATGTAAGAGCAATAGTTACCTCAGATCAAAACTCTATTAAGGGAGCTAATACTCGCTATGAACTTTACTTACTTGAAGAATACGCAAGAAAAGAGAGACTAAAAGCCCTAATGGAGAGTGGGGTCACAGTAGAATCCATAGACAGTGTTTTTATTGATGCTGATTCGGAAGTAGAGAATGATGTATATTTAGGTGCTAATACTAGAATAAAAGGAACTTCAAGAATTAAATCTGGCGCAGTACTTGAGGGAGATTCCCTTATTAAAGATTCTACAATTCATGAAAATGTTCTGCTTAGGCTTGGCTCTTATGTCGATCAATCGGAAATTGAAAAAGAAGTTACCGTAGGACCATTTGCTCAGATTAGGCCTCATTCTCATCTAGGAGAAGGAGTTAGAATTGGTAACTTTGTTGAAACTAAAGCTTGTAAAATGGGTAAAGGATCTAAAGCCAATCATCTAGCGTACCTTGGAGATGTGAGTATCGGAGCGAACTCGAATATTGGTGCAGGGACTATCGTCTGTAACTATGATGGAAAGAATAAGAATAAAACCATTATAGGTGATCAAGTATTTGTTGGTAGTAATTCTACCTTAGTAGCTCCAGTTGAGCTTGAATCTAATACCTACGTAGCCGCAGGCTCCGTTGTCACTGCTAAGGTCCCCACTGGATCTTTGGCCGTAGGTAGAAGTAGGCAGGTGAATAAGGACGGATGGGTTACAAATAAGAAATCTTAATTGCGTAAATAAAAGGAAAAGCAATATGTGCGGAATAGTTGGTTATATTGGACCTAGAAATGTAATGCCAGTTTTAGTAGGTGGCTTAGAGAAGCTCGAGTATAGAGGTTATGATTCGGCCGGAGTATGTGCCGTTGAGAAGGGGTCTTTTGCTCTTTATAGAGCTGAAGGTAAGTTAGCCAACTTAAGAAATATCCTAATAGAAAAGAATTTATATGGTCAGGAGGCTTTAAGTCCTCAGTCTATAGGTATAGGTCACACGAGATGGGCAACACACGGAAGACCTTCGGAGACTAATGCGCACCCCCACGTAGCTGGTGAGATCTGCGTAGTGCATAACGGAATTATTGAGAATTATGTAGAGCTTCGTGAGATGTTAAAGAAAGAAGGTTGTACCTTTAGTTCTGAAACAGATTCTGAAATTGCAGCACATTTAATTAATCATCATCTTCCAACTTGTTCATCTCTTTTTGAAGCTTTAAAGAAGGCAACTAACGAAATTAGAGGAAGTTATGCTCTTGTTGTAATGTCTACGAAATTTCCTGATTCTTTAGTAATTGCTAAAAATTCTACTCCGGTAGTTTTAGGGATGGCAGAAGGAGAAGTTTTTGTAGCTTCAGATATTCCAGCAATATTAGAATATACTAGAAAAGTTATTATCCTTGAAGATGGAGATATGGCTGAAATTAAGATTGGCCATATTCACATTGAAAGTGAAGGTAAGAAGGTAGAAAGACCAGTTACTCAGATTAGCTGGGATCCAGTTACTGCATCTAAGGGTGGATATCGTCACTTCATGATGAAAGAAATCAATGAGCAACCTCAAGTTGTAACTGAGACCTTTAGAGGTAGAGTTAATCAGGCTAATGGAGAAGTTTTAATTCAAGACCTTGAATTGTCAGATGACGTAATTAAGAAAATTAAGAAGATATCTATTGTTGCTTGCGGGACTGCTTGGCATTCTGGATTAGTCGCTAAGTTTTATTTTGAAACTTTAGCTGGTATTTCTACAGAAGTTGATTATGCTTCTGAGTTTAGATACAGAACTCCGCTGTTAGACGATGATACTTTGTTTATGGTGATTAGTCAGTCCGGTGAGACCGCTGATACTTTAGGTGGATTGACCTTAGCTAGTCAGTATACAAAGAATACTTTAGCAATATGTAACGTAGTGGGTTCTAGTATAGCTAGAAAAGTTAAGAGTGTATTTTATACTCATGCAGGGCCTGAGATTAGCGTAGCTTCAACTAAAGCGTTTGTAACCCAGTTAACGGCAGCTTATCTTTTAGCACTTCACTTTGGTAAGGTCAGAGGCAAGTTAACAGAGGGAGAAGTTAGGGAGCATACTGATAACTTGATGCATTTACCTAGTATGATTTCAAAAGCTCTTTTAGCTGATAAGCAGATTGAGAGAATTTCTAAGAAGTACGGTAAAAGTAATGGCTTTTTATTTTTAGGTAGGGGTATTCTTTATCCTATAGCCTTAGAAGGTGCTTTAAAGCTTAAAGAAATTTCATATATTCATGCTGAAGGTTATCCAGCGGGAGAGATGAAGCATGGTCCAATAGCTTTAATTAATGAAGAGCTTCCTGTGGTTGTTTTAATTGGTAAGGATGGACCTAATTACGAGAAAGTAATGAGTAACCTAATGGAAGTTGCTGCGAGAGGCGGTAGAATTATTGCAGTTGCGGATGAGCCTTCAGAAGAGTTAAAGAGTCTAGCTTGGGAAACTATTGAAGTTGGGACTGTACCACCGATGCTTATGCCAATGGTATTTGCTGTTCCTTTACAACTACTTTCTTATCATGTTGCGGTTTACCGCGGAACTGATGTAGATCAGCCAAGAAATTTAGCGAAAAGTGTAACTGTTGAATAGTGTATGGATAAGGGTGGTTCTATCTTAACTTCAAATATTGGTCGGTCTATGAGAAGTATTCATCCGTTAGGGTTTAGGGTGGTAGTGCGTCTTAGGAAAGAAGAAGCACGAACAGATTCTGGTTTATATTTGCCAGAGGGTGCTAAACAGGCTCAGCAAGAAAGCTTGTTAGGGGAAGTTATAGAGGTTGCTAGTGCTTTAGAGATGGATAGCTTTGGTCAGGAAGAAGAGGTAAATGTGAGTGGGATACCTGCCGGAGCACTTGTCTTAATGCCTGGAGATGCCGGAGTTAAGGTGCCTTGGGATGAAGAATTAAGAATTGTTGATACGAAGCAGATTTTGGCTATTGTAAGTGAGGAAGAGATTTCTTAATGCGCTACGCACATGGAACTCCTAAGGGAGAGAAAAATTATATTACGCCTAAGGGCTTAAAGGCCTTGCAAGATGAGTTTAATACTCTTAGGCATGATGAGCGCCCGAAGATAGTTGAGATTGTTCACTGGGCAGCGGGTAATGGTGATCGCTCTGAAAACGGAGATTATATTTACGGTAAAAAGCGTTTAAGAGAAATAGATTCAAGGCTTGAGTTTTTAACTAAACGTCTTGATGCTGCTGAGGTTGTTGATCCTGCAAGTGTAAATGTTGACTACGTTGCTTTTGGTGCAACGGTTACCATTGAAGATGATGATGGGAATAAGAAAACTTATTCAATAGTTGGTGCTGATGAATCTAATCCAGAGAAGGGTCATATCTCTTGGACTTCTCCTATAGCTAAAGCGCTTTTAAAAGCTAAGGTAGGAGATTATGTTACCTACAAAGCTCCCAGTGGAGAGAAGGGGGTTGAGGTAGTGGGCTTATTTTATAAAGAGATTGATTAATAGAATAAATCTTTTCTAAGATAATTCTGAACGTAATCTTTTGCCCCGTCCTCTAAACTTGTAAAATTACAATTTATTCCTGTTTCTTTAAGCCTATCCACTTTAGCTTCTGTGAAGTACTGATACTTATCTTTAAGATTGTCCGGTAAAGGGATGTATTCGATCTTTCTATCAAGATTAAGGGCAGAGAATACGGAACCTACTAAATCATTCCATGTTCTAGCATTACCTGTTCCAAGATTGAATATGCCAGACATTTTGGGTATTCTAAGGGTATCGTATAGGACTCTAGCTATGTCTTTAACATAGATAAAATCCCTTACTTGTTCGCCATCTTTGTACTCTGGTTTTTCGCTCTTAAAGAGTTTAACAGAGCCTTTATCTAGGATTTGATAGTATGAGTTATAAATAACGCTTCTCATGGAACCTTTGTGAGCTTCGTTAGGGCCATATACGTTAAAGAATTTATAGCCAACTACTTGAGAGCTAACTTTTGAATTCATTACGTAGTTATCGAATATATGCTTGGAGTAACCATACATATTTAACGGCATCAACTTTTCTACTAACTTAGGATCATCATCAAATCCTATTTCTCCGTCCCCATAAGTAGCTGCGCTTGAGGCATATATAAAAGGAATACTCCTTTCCGCTGCGAAGTTGAAAAGTGTTTTGGAAAAGTTAAAATTATTTTGAATTAAGTATTCAGCGTTTGGTTCAGTAGTGCTTGAGCATGCTCCAAGGTGAAAAATTGCATCAATCTTAGGAAGTGTTTTAGAGTTAAGCTCTGCCAAGAATTCATTCTTATGAGAGTAAGAATTAAATACCTTACCTCTTAGATTCTTCCATTTATGTTCAGTTCCTAGAGAGTCAACAAGCCAGATATCATTCAGACCCTTTTCGTTAAGGTATCCTAAGAGAACTGAACCAATGAAGCCTGCCCCGCCGGTAAGAATGATCATGATAAACTAAGATTAAAGTTATTATTTATAAAAAGTTTATAATCTAGTCTGATATTAAATAGAAGAGATCTGCTTAAGGAATTGAAAATTAAGGGATTTTAAGATTTTACAATTAAATTTTTTCCACGTCTCAAGCTCTTTAAAAGGCATTGATTTTTGTGTACTCTACATAATGGGATAGATCTAAGGTTATCTACAGACACTCAACTGGAATGGAGGTTTACATGTCTACTTGGTCCAGCGGTGA
>JBILFC010000367.1:0-2501 GCA_044351785.1 Bdellovibrionota bacterium | reverse complement strand
GGTTTGTCAGATGATTTTTCTAGGGCGTTTGAAAATTTCTATATAAGTTGTGTCAAAGATGCGATTGAGACTAATTCAGTCCCAAGGGCGAAATCACTTTTACTTCAATACGGGCAATATTTCCCAAATAGTAAAATGGTCTCCACTCTGCAGGAACAAGTTACAACCTTGGAAAGTAAAAATAAGGAAGAGCAGCTTGTCGGTAATGTTCCTTCAAGTAGAGGGGCTGAGCTTAAATCAAAAGTTGGTTTCTCAGATTATCTCGCTGGGATATCAAGTCAAGCTAGCTTAACGGATATTGTAGAACAAGTAGGGTTCTGGCTAATTACAGTACTCCTTATCGCATTAACTATTATAAAGATTATTCCATTCCTTTTATTGTTGTTGCGAAAAGAACGTATCAGAAGAGAACGTAAGTATGCTGCAATTGAGAGGGAGAAAACACGTCTCGCGGAAGAAAGAAAATCAGAAGAAAAAGATAATATTGGTAATATGGTGTCTATTACAACTCCTCTCAATGCAAAAGGAAGACCGTACTCTAAGACTAGAGAAAAGAAGATTGCAAATTCTTAATCCATCCTAGTCAAGAATTGCCTGCTGTGATAATTTGGGCCGATGAATAGGATGGATAATAACAAAAAAATAAAAAAGATAGCAGTTGTTGGAGCATGTATAGGAGATAGCGCTTCTGGGCATACTCCTTACTATTTGAATCTACTATATCAATTGGCAGAAAGTAAATCCTACGAAATCTCATGTTTTTCTAATTTCTCTTCTATTGAATACACTACTAAGAGTGAATCAAATTTTCAGAACTATCATTTACATCAGTTACCAGAAGTATTCTCAAGATCTAATTTCTATTCGATCCTCTATGTAATTAACAATTCGTTTGATTCTTATCTTTATAATTGGTTTAGAGATTCTTATCCAGGGTTAGTGTTGCTTGAAGATGCTTCCTTGTTTAATCTGGAGCTTGGCCCCTTAATGCATGCCACAGATCCCATCGGGCTAGATGGAAAGTTTGCTAGCCATTATCCTAATTCGAAAGTTAGCATAGGAAAAGATCATGTTCTAGGACGTTCACTTGAAATCTATTCTAGTCTTTTCCCAATGCTTGAATCTATCGATTCTGAATACGGTGCATTGGTATTAGAGAATAGGCTTTTGGAGTTTTTGGCTAAACATAATGTTAAAGCTACCTGTGTTCCAATCTCTAACTATATTACTACCACCTCAGAATTATCTACTAAGGCATTAAAAAGTAGCAATGCTATTTTGTTTATATCTTACAATCCTTTTTCATTACTAAGTCGAGAGCTTAGAACATTAGCTGGGTATGAATCCTATAGGGCAGTCCCTGTCCCCGCTTATTATATTGTGGAATATAGTGGGGATGCGATTATTAGCATTGATGAGGTTCCTAAAGACTCACTCCTGACTGATGTACCGGAGAATATTGGTGGCCTAGTACTTACCGATATTCAGCCTTCTCAAGGAGTTCCAGTGCTCATATATCAAGCTATGGAATTGGGCATGAATATCTCTCTCCCTGTAGTATTAAAAGAAGAGTTTGATAAATTTGGTGATATCTCCTACCATTCTAGAAATGCATCTTTGATAGAAATTTCTAGGTCTTTGTTAAGCCATAGAAAATCTAATGTTTATTCGCTTTCAGAAGGATTTATACATGCCCTTATTGCAACTTTAGAGAACTTCTCCATGAAAATCTCACAATTGAACATAGGGAAAACTGGTGGTAGAAGAGATAAACTTAATTCCAATTTCGAACAATTTATTAATAAGTGGAGTGAGGCATCATCGGTCTTGGGACTTAGTGACACATCTTTAGACAATCTCAAATTAAATTTAGAAGAACTATTTGTATATGAAAAAGCTTAATCGTATCGGTGCTGTTATTCCGCGATACGGAAGTAATATTGGTGGAGGAGCTGAAACTCTAATTCGCTCTATTCTATTGGAATTGCGTTCTGTGGTGCCACAAATAGAAGTTTTTGCCACTACTGCTAGTGATCATCGGACTTGGAATAATGATTTAGAAGCAGGGCAATCACTTGAGGATGGAATTATAGTCAGAAGATTCCCAGTAGATGATAGGAATTTAGAAGTTTTTATTGGAGCCGAACAAAGACTGCACCGGGGTGAAATTTTAAGCGTAAAAGAGCAGTTAGATTGGATTAGTAATAGTGTAAACTCTAGCAGCATGTATGCAACATTGTTACGTGAAGCTAGTGACTTTGATCTTTTGCTTTATGCTCCGTATCTATTTGGCACATCATTTTTCGGACCTCTCCTGTATCCTGATAATGCAGTTTTGGTCCCATGTCTGCATGACGAAGTCTATGCATATCAGCCTATTTTTAGATCGATTTTCAGGAAGGTTAAGGGGGTAATGTGGAATGCGAAGCCTGAGGCCGTTCTCGCTGAGTCAATTTATGAACTTCCAGAGCTTGCTAAAAAGGGTAGGGTAGTTGGAATGG
>JBILFC010000366.1:0-2503 GCA_044351785.1 Bdellovibrionota bacterium | reverse complement strand
ATCTCCAGTCTCATAAAACAGGCGCAACCCCTTATGCTTAATAGTTCTAATCATTACTGTAACCCCTATCGTTACACTTGTCAATAAAAATATCTAAACTATTATCGTAAAAGAATGTCTACGATTGCACTAATTAAGCAAATTCTTGTATTATCTTCAAATGATGCCTACTATGGATAACCAAGAACCTAATCCACTGTTTTTTACTGAGCCCACCGAAATAGGGATGATTTGCTATGACTTTATTGGGTTCATTTAAAGGAGCATTAAGCAGATTCTCTAACCTACTTATCAGTTCCTGATTAAATTCTTGAAGTTCTGATTTAGATTTACCTAATGGTTCAACCTCCTTTGGCGCCTTGGCCCGACCTCGCGGTATAAATCCTAGAAAAAGAACCACATATCCAATAAAGGTTCGTTTTTCTATTTTTGCAGGCGACTCCCCTCTTTCAATAGCTGCCAAGATAGAAGAGTTTGTTAATAAAACATGCTCTATATGCTTATAGACCGACCAAGCGGATGCCTGCTCATAAGTTCTGTCCTCTGCCATCAGTAAAGCAAAGAACGATCGGTGTATTTCTAACAACTCTTTTATACTCATCAATTTACCCCTGAAGGATCATTATTAAGACTAATCTGTCTTTTATGATGCTTATGTCCTACTTTGCAATCACCATAGAAGAAATAGCAGAGTTTCTAGGAGTTACAAAGTAGGAGCCTGAAATCAGCCCTAAGTATTTAGCCTCAAACTAAATCTATCTTTGACCATATGAAGTTCCCGTATATGTCACGTCGCAGGTCCTTATATCAGTACCTTTTGTACATATGATAGTAGAATGCCTCTCAACATATCCCGCAGTAACGCCTCGATACTCATCTGGCACTAACGATATGGAATCATAACTAAAATCTATTGTCTCGATGCATTTAAAATTATTTAAGAATCCAGGTAATTCATGAGGACTTCCTGTGGCAGTAAATGAATATCCCTCTCCATTTCTATTTAAGGATCCAACTCCTACGAAAGTATCAGCACCATCCTCAATTACAATATCAAGAATTTGATTACCTTGAGAGTCTTCGTTTAATGCTTGCTTGACATTGTGAAGTACATTGATACTTAAAAACTGATCTGGAATCACTCTTGGGCAAGTATTACTTGCTAAATTAACATAAGTATTCCAAGCACCTGAGTAGTCAGGCAGATCGCTCCCGCCGCCACCTCCTCCGCCACATGATGCACTCAAAAGGGGGAGTAAGAATATAGAAATTATTTTTATTTTATTTATTTTCATTTTAGCCTCAACTGCTTACTTTCTTTTATATTTTTATTACGACAGATGTTTATAACTGTCCCTTTTTTCTTGACTTATAACGCAAGGTGGATTATTTGTCCACCATGAACAAAAATAAATTTATAATATTTCTAATTCTTCTAAACTTATTAACTGCTTGCGGCGGTGGCTCATCAGGCACTGGTATAAGTGGTGGCTATACAAATCTTTCTGGAATAATTGTATCACCAGAAGGTAAAGCCCTAGCATTTACTAAAGTTAAAGTTTTAAATACAGATGAAGTTACGACTACTGATGAGGCTGGATCATTTGAGTTACGAACAAACGTAACATCAGGTGAGGCCATTCTTCAGGTGAGCTCGACTGATGGAGCACAGGCAGAAGTAGTAATTCCAGAAATTAACAACACTAATCAGACTTTAGATCTATCAATTCTCTTTGATACTAAAGCCAATTACGCAAGGCTATTAGAACTTACTATAAGAGCACGTATTGTTAGAAATTGTAGCACGTTCTTTTTAAATGCTAGAACAATTAAACAAATAGCACCTATAGTAGAAGGCCTCGAATGTTCTGTTGAAGTTATATTTAAATCAGATGGACTGCCCAAGGATAATGTAGTCTTCGAACTTCAGCATAGAGCCTGCGGCGCTAATGAACCTTGGAAAACAACTGCTATTGGGAAAACTGGCACGAGTGGGCCTGGCACCGGTGAAGTTAATTTTAATTTTAAAAACGACGTACAACATTGCGTCTATCGGGTAATAGGCCCATTAGAAGGCACTGAAGCCCCTTTAAATATTCAAATAAATACTCTAAGAAAAGAAGCATTCGACCGTGAATAAACTTAAGGAACTTTGCATAAATTCTTTGTTTAGACTACTGAGGCCAATTGCTCGCTTCTCTTTAAAGCATTCCCTTAAGCATAGAGATATTGTCGAATATCTTAAAATTACCTTGGTGCAAGTGGCAAAGGAAGAACTGGAATCTTTAGATCTACCATCAACTCCTAGTAAAATTAGCGTAATGACTGGTATTCAGAGAAAGGAAGTTAGCAGAATTCTTGTTGAGGGCCCTGAAGCTAAAACTGAAGGTGATGTAATCTCACGTATTATTGGCTTATGGCAAAACGGGAAGCAGTATAAAGATAAATATGGGAGACCTAAAGTCTTAGAACTCGCAGGAAGAGAGGGAGAATTTGCTAATCT
>JBILFC010000099.1:0-9582 GCA_044351785.1 Bdellovibrionota bacterium | reverse complement strand
AGAGCAGTTAGAACTTTAGAAAAGGAAGGGGAACTTGATAACCTGATTATCTTTAGAGCAAAGAGTGAGTTGGTAGCTGAAATATTACCACCATCTAGTGTGTCAAAGGCATTTATAAATTTCCCTGATCCATGGGATAAGAAGCGTTGGTTAAAACATAGAACTTTATCTTTGAAATTTTTTAATCTTTTGGAGCCGGTACTGAAACCAGGTGCTATTGTTTCAGTTAAGACAGATCATAGAGATTATTATTTAACTTTCTTAGAAGAACTCAAGGATGATTTACGTTACAAGAAAGTAGCCGAATCACAGAATTTACCCCCAGACCTAGAAGGTGATGAGGGAATTCGTACAGAGTTTGAAAGGTTATTTAGGAATCAAGGTAAGGAAATTAATTTTGTTAGGTTTCAGTATGCCAAACAGGGATGACTTTCAGTCAGTTAGAAAAGAGTATTTAAAGGGTGTACTTAGTGAAGATAATTTGCCAAGTAGCCCCTTAGATCTTTTTAATACTTGGTATTCTGAAGCAAAAGATCTTGGAATCGTAGAGCCTAATGCATTTGCTTTAACTACCTGTAGAGATAATAAACCGTCTGTACGATACGTGCTTCTTAAAGAGCTATCTAATGAAGGTTTTGTATTTTTTACTAATTACGAAAGTAGAAAAGGTAAAGAGTTGTTAGATAATCCAAATTGCGCTGGGACTTTTTATTGGAAAGATCTTGAAAGACAGGTTAGATTTGAAGGTATCGCGAAGAAAGTATCAGAAGCAGTGTCTGATCAATATTTCGCTAGTAGACCTAGAGAAGCACAAATTGGTGTTCATGTTTCTAAGCAGTCTAATGTTATTGCTGATAGAGACATGCTCGAGAAGACTTTTAAGGATTTAGAATTAAGTTTCCAAGATAAAGAAATATCTCGTCCAGAGTATTGGGGTGGATATGTCGTAGAGCCTCAAGTTGTAGAGTTCTGGCAGGGTAGAGTAGGAAGGCTTCATGATAGAATTAGATTTATTAAGTCTAATCTATCATGGGAACGGGAAAGGCTTTCTCCCTAGACTTAAAGTTCATAATCTCTTACAAATAACTCCTGTTGCAAGTATACAAATACTGGAGTCATTGGTGGAAGTTGGTCTGCATCATTAAATCTTGTATCATATGACCAGACTCTATTGGGAGCACTATAATAAGTAAATGGTCCCCAAGTAGACTGACTTCTTAGAGGAGCACCCAGGCTAACAATAGATCCCTCATAGGTAAAATTTGGAATAGTGGTGCCAACTCTGAACCATTCATTAAATCTAAAAACGTTAATCGCTCCACCACCACTACTATCAGCACCCTTATCTTGACCCGCTGTCCCATTTGCATCGCCAGTTCTTCTAATCCCACTAATTATAGCAGCTCTAACTGTGGTCGCTGAACCATCTCTGTCGTATGTAGTAGTAATCGCGGAATCGGAATCAAGCCAGCCTGCTGAAAGTAGCCACATTGTATCTCCCATGATCGCAGAGGGAACCCAGGTTGTAGTACCTGAGTTATAGTTTCCCCAGATTACTACTCCTTGATCGCTAATAGCAGTTACTCCATTCACGCTAGGTGCGCCAGCGATGTTCGATTGTAAGATGGCTCCATTACGAAGTCTTATACTATAGTTATTTTGGGAAGCAGTTCGTAGAGGTCCATCTATTGTAAAATACAAAACCAACCCATCTTCGGTCTCATCATTTAAAGCTTTACCGCCCATAATTGCAGGATATCGTTGAATACAGTTTAAAAGATTAAGCATGTCTACTTCTAGAGTTCTTTGATAGCTGTTTAAAGTGGAATCGTGCTGATATTCTCTATATAATCTTAATTGACTTCCAGTTGTTCCAGGTCCTTGAGTTCCTATAGACAATGCAGATCCACCACCTGTTGAAATAAGTCCTGGACAATTAACTGCAGAATGCAGGTTCGCAGTAGAAGTTGCATCACTTGTCCCATCGGCGTTTACGACTTCAATTCCAGTACTAGAAATGGTAGTATTTGGTAGACCCGCGCTTGTTAGTCTTAGAACTAATCTTAAATCAGCTCTTCTCCAGTATTCACCATTTGCAAACGGCGCAAAGTCCTCAGGAGAAGGTACAATAACTGGTTCAACATCTAATTCTATATTACCATTCCAGGCAGCTACATCTGTTACTAGAGTTCTATTGCTTGCGCATGCTGGCAAGGTAGTATAGCTTGATGGATTCATTGCGTTCGCTGTTCCAGCGTATCCAGTACAGCTAGAAACAGACTTTAAGCCTCGATTTAATGTTCCTGCCATTGTCGTTTGCCCATTTAGATTAGTAGTGCCTCCGCTTTGCGGCGATAGGTAGAAATTGCCATTAGTATGCACTGGACCAGTTACGGTCATTGTAGCACCATTAAAGATCTCTAGATCATCTTGGAAGAATATCGCAAATTGAAATAAGGGAACCAATCTACTTTTAAAAGTCAGGTCTAAAATAGCTTCGTTGCTTAACTGATTATTCCTTCCTACTGATCTTACGGTATATCTAAATTCTTGTGTATTAAGTCCAGCGAATGGTTCACCAGGTGGAATAACTGTAAGGATGGGATTGTTGGGTGCTTCTGTTACATAGGTCATCGCAGTATGTTTATTATCAAATGCATAACTTTTACATTTATAGTCAGCATCTCCTATATTTCCTGCGTCACAAGCCTCTATCGACTCGGGAGATTCTCCACTAGGTTTGTCATAGTCTAGAAAGATATTTCTTATTTCTTCTGCTCTTAAGTTCAGTCCAGATTCAGCCGCGTTAAAGCCGCTCGCGCTATCTCTGGAGGTTTTCACCAACCCTAGTTCAGTTTTAGTCACAATCATGTATGTACTAAACAGACCTAATAAGACAGTTACTAGTAGTAGGACTGCAAGAAGGGCAAAGCCTTTGTCATTTTTATTCATAAATTATCTCGAAAGTACATTTCTTGGATAATAATTGCCGCTGATAGTAGTCGAATATGTTTGTGATTTTCTTACTTCGCTTCCAGTCAAAGTGACTGTAACATAGCTCATATCTTTCCATGTTTTAGGAGCTATAGCGGGTAAGCTTGTAACAGTTGTCCCATCTTGGATTAACACTGAGATATTCATGTCCGATACTGAGAATGCAACTGGTTCAAGTGTATCTGAATCACTATTTCTAGTCAGATTAAGTGTGTCTGTAGTTTCATCTAAACTAAATTCGTATTCTTCAATGTAATAAAGATATGTGGTGCCAGCAGTGAAGGCGGCTGGTAAGGCCTCCACTGTTAAATAATATTTCCCAGAGGATGTTCCTTCTCCTGTGTAATCAATGTATTGGCCAACTCTAGTGGTTGAATTATATATCCAGAGTTTAATGGAGTTATTATTAGCTATTCTTTCACTGCTAAAGGAATTATAGAGACTTGTAACGTTAGAGTATACGCAAGCTGGACTTGGTGTGGTTGTGGTAGAAATATAAACTGTAGTTGCGCCAGCTGTAGCGCTTTCACATAGTGAAAGTACTTCCGCAATCCTGTTTCTTCTTAAAGTGATTTTTTGCCCTACATTATCATCGTCAGTACTGAGCTCAACAGCAGGGAAAGTACCACCTAAGTTTTCTCCTGCCTGTCTGACATTCATTGCCATAATATCGAGAGCAGTTCTTAGGTTACTATTAATTCGCGTTCGTACTACGTCATTTAAGAAAGCTCTTTGTAATCCTAGAACGTAACCAATTAGCATAATCAAGGTAAAGCTAAGAAGCAATATAGAAACGAGTAGTTCTACTAGTGTAAATCCAGATTGATTTTTTCTGCTATCTATCATTGCATTCTTACCCCTCCACCTAGAGCAATTTCTACAACTCGAGTTGAATTGTTTTCATCGCTAATTGTAAAGGTTGTTGAAGTTGGAGTCAGACCTCTCGGAGAGAAACATATTGACCAATCTGTAGCAATTAGATTTGTGTTGTCAGGTAAGTCTAAAGTTAGATTACTAATTGCTGTTGTAGTAGTAGCACATGATTCACCGGTGTATGCTGCTAGTTTAAATGCAGATAGTGGAGCTACTTTAATAAATGTTGTTTGAGAAATAGCTCTAGAACGTGCAAGTCTAAGAAAATGCGTCAACTCAAAGGATGCATTTGTTAAAGGCCGATTAATTTCCTTAACATTGCTCATCACACTTGCAGATAAAATGGCAAATATAATTAAAACAACTAGCAGTTCAAATATACTGAACCCACTAGTATTCGGTGAGTTAATGATTTCTTTGTTTATCTGCATCTCCAAGTCCTACATGGTGTGCTTGTTGGAGTTGGTGTTCTTGTGCGCGTAGCAGTCGGTGTAGCTGTTAAAGTAGCAGTTGCTGTTAATGTAGGTGTAGGCGTTCTAGTAGGTGTAGCTGTCACAGTTAAAGTAGGAGTCGGAGTCCTTGTAGGTGTTCTACTAGATGTTGCAGTTGCAGTAGCTGTTGGAGTCGGTGTAGCTGTTCTGGTCACAGTTGGTGTTGCAGTTAAAGTTGCTGTAGGTGTGGCTGTAGGTGTGGCGGTAGCTGTAGGGGTAGCTGTAGGAGTTGGTGTCGGAGTTGCATAGATAGGCGTAGGTGAGTAGGTGCTACCTGGTGCTGCGCCAAGATCTGTAAATACAGCCTCCGTTGTATAAACTAAGTTATCTCTGTGAAAGACTTCTAAATGTACCTGTCTAACATTCGCTGATGGACAGTACTGTGCATCGGTACAGTAGGAGATTTCTACAGAGTATGGTCGATTTGAGTTCATGGTGATTATTCTAGCCGGTGCAGTGCCTGAGTTTGGTAAAGTGGTAATATCGATTGTTCTAAGTTCATCAATTACTGACTGAGCAGCTTGACTACCTTCTGACCTGATTTCACCTTGGTGATTTAAATCTTGGTAGCTATTCATGGAAGTTGTAGCAGTGGCAATGACGATAGCAAAAATGGCAATAGCTGCCATTATTTCAATGAGGGTAAAACCCTCCTTGTCTGTTACGTTTTTTTTACTACTCATGACCTATTAAGAAAAATTCTTAATCAGGTATCGGTATTTTTCCTAATTTTCTTAATATTACAGGGTTGTAGGCAAGTTATGAAATATCTAGGAATGTCGGTCAGTTAAGATGTTTAGGTATTTAAATCCTGGTATAGTTTGCTTAATTCTAGGCGAAGGTCATTGGAATTGTAAGAACAATTATTATTCTGTACTAAAAAGTCTTTTATTAAACTGAGTTTATCCTCTGTTCGAGTAATTCCTTTTGAATCACCACCAAGAAGTAGAATGTCTCGACTTTCTTTTAGTTCTGCATAGAGTGCTCTAATGCTATCTATAATCTGTAGATCAGAATCGTCATAAAATCTTCTAGCTACCCTAGATAGTGACTGGTTAATGTGAAGTGCTGGAAAATGACTTTCTTCGGCTAGTTTTCTACTAAGTATTAAATGCCCATCTGTTAAACCTTTTACTTCTTCCACTAATGGGTCATCTTCAAGGTCTCCTGAGCTAAGCATAGTATAGATCGAGGTAATTGAGCCTGTAGAGAATTTGCCAGATCTCTCAATATACTTTGGTATCTCATCGAATACACTTGCTGGATATCCTCTCCTGACAGGCATTTGTCCGGCGGATAGTCCGATGTCTCTTAGTGCTCGGATATATCTAGTTAAAGAATCAAATGCTAAGAATACGTTTAGCCCTTGATCTCTAGCAATTTCTGCCATTCTTATTGCTGTTAGCGCTGCCCGCTTTTTTAGGAGTGGAGAGGTGTCACTGGTTGAGCTTACAACAATCGTTTTTTTATTACCGCCTGTGGCCACTAGTTCTTTATGAAACTCTATAACTTCTCTGCCTCGTTCTCCTATTAATGCCACAATTACAAGGTCTGCTTCTATACTTTGACAGAGTGAGAGAAGTAATGAAGATTTACCAACTCCAGGTTCAGCGAGCATTAATAACTTTTGTCCTTTTCCAATGGTGGTAAATGCATCAATACTTCTGATCCCTGTCCAGAGTGGTTCGTTGATTGGTTCTCTTGATATTAATTCTGCTGGAGGGGAGAATAGCGGATAGCTTCCTTTTAACTGGATCTGATTTGAGCCAATTTTACTTGGTATTAGGATATTTCCATAGGCATCTGTTAAACTTCCGACAAGGTTTGAAACCAGTTTTAATTCTTCTTTGTTAGCGCCACTTGTTACTTTAGCTCCAGGAGTTAAGCCTTTTATCTCAGTGTAAGGTGACAGATGAACTTTATTTTCTGAAAATCCTAATACTTCAGCTACTATACTGCCATTGTTGCTTTCTATTGTGACAATATCACCTATGCTGGCTATGGGTAGTTCGGCAATTATATTCGCTCCAGTAGAGGATAAGACTTTACCTAGAACTTTACTTTTTTTAATAGAGCTAAGATCAATACTAATTTCATTCATGTTAACTCATAGTTTAAATATAGTTTGTTAGGTGTACAGTATCTTCAAGATGATCTGAAATACTTTGAATATATTCATATGGAGTGGATTGAATTTCACCAAAAGGAGATTTAATCGTAAATGAATTAGGTAGAATTTCGATATTATTAATTATATTTAAGTTAGGGTACTTGGCTTTTATTGTTGTGATTTCTTCTTCAGAGGTTGTAGTGGGTAATTCTAATGTTATTTTAGTCTCAGTGAGATCTAGTTGGCTTGCATATGTTTCAATCTCAGCTGAAACTCTATTAGAAAGACTTTTTTTAAGACTGTCTGACAACTCATCTTGAACTACTTCTGTTAGAATTTTTCTAATCACATCATAACAAATTGATTCAATTTTCTGTGTTTGGGCTTTATTCATTTTGGAATAATTTAGAAGTTCTGATTTTACATTATCTACTCCAAGTAATAATCCTTCTTCGTACGCTTTTTCGTGAATCTCTTTTTTACAAAGTTCTGCCTGTTCAATAATATACTCTGCTTTAGTCTCGGCATTTAAAAGAACACATTTAGCTGAGCTAAGTTCTTTGATTAAATCCTTCCCAAGATTTTCAGGTCGAAGAATATTCATATTTTCTCTTAATTAAGTAATTATTAGTTTTTTATCCCTACCTATATATTTTCGTGTTTTTTAATGACTTGAACCAAAATACTAATGGTTTTTACAATAAATACCGATTTAGTCGTAATTATAATAGGCTGATTAGAGTTAAGTAGTTGATATTTAAATCTAATTTGGTATGCGCATAGCTTGCTTATACATGTGAGTACCTGTTAGACTTTAAACAAGCATAATAGTCCTAATAGGGATTAAGAGTGTTGTATATAAATTTGAGTTGACTTCTGTTTTATGTTAGGAACCAGCCCAAATAAACGCGGTCTTTAGGTTTATCTTGGTGCGTATAAGGTGCTTATGTTCTTTATACTTACTGTGTCTGGAATGGTTCCAGACAATCCAAAGACCTAGGAATAACCAAGATATTGTATTTTAGGAGAATTAATCGTGGAATCAAGTCAAGAAAATATAGACTCTAAGAAACCTGAGTCAAATGGAATGGGTGCAATTGCATCTGTTAAGATTAGTGCAAAAGCTAATCCAACAATGAGTGATATCACTCCAAGAGATCCAGTAGAGATCAGTTTAAGATCACTACTAGAAGCTGGTGTACACTTTGGGCACCAGACAGCCCGCTGGAATCCAGCAATGGCTAAATATATATATGGTGTTAGAAACGGTATACACGTTGTAAACCTTCCTAAGACAATTGAGTGTTGGACTGAAGCTCGTCAAGCTATTGTTGACGTTGCTGCTAGAGGTGGTTCTGTTCTTTTTGTTGGAACTAAGAAACAAGCTCAAGATGCAATCGTTGAAGAAGCAAGACGTTGTGGTGCATATTACGTAGCCAAGAGATGGTTAGGTGGTATGATGACAAACTTTCAAACTATCAGAAAGAGTATTGAAAGAATGGGCAAGGTTGAGCAGATTCTTAAGGATGAAGAAGAAGCACAAAGAACTGGTAAGCCTACAAAGTTTACAAAGAAAGAGCGTCTTATGATGTCTCGTGAGAAAGAAAAGTTAGAATTCTCACTTGGTGGTATTAGAGATATGTATGGAAGTCCTTCTCTAATGTTCGTCATTGATACTAAGAGAGAAGATATTGCGATTAAGGAAGCTCAGAAGCTTGATATTCCTGTTGTCGCTTTAGTCGATACTAACTGTGATCCAAGTCAGGTTCTATATCCAATTCCATCTAACGATGACGGAACTAGAGCTGTTAGACTTTTCTGCCAAGCTGTAGCTGATGCTGTGCTTGAAGGGCGTTCAACTTATTCTAAGAGATTAGGAAAAGATAATGCTCCTGCTGCTAAGACTGAACCTCAGGTTAAGGTTCAAGAAAGCGTAGCTGAAGCAGAAGCAGTTTAATTAGATTATAAATAATGATTATTGGGAGATTGTAAGATGTCACAAATTAGTGCAGAGCTTGTCCGTACGCTCAGAGATAGGACTGGTGCAGGGATGATGGATTGTAAGAAGGCTTTAACAGAAGCTAATGGGGATATTGAAGCAGCACAAGATGCTCTTAGAAAGAAGGGTCTTAAGACTGCTGAGAAGAGAGCTGGTAAGGTTGCTGCTGAAGGTACTGTTCTTTGCTACACGCACCCTGGGAACAGAATTGGTGTTATCGTTGAGCTTAACTGTGAAACTGATTTCGTTGCAAGAAATCCAGAGTTTGAATCGTTAGCTAAGGATCTTGCTATGCACATTGCATGGGCTAAGCCTAAGTATGTTTCTCGTGAAGAAGTATCTCAAGAAGATATCGATAGAGAAACTGAAGTATTCAAGGGTCAGCTTAAGCCAGAACAAGAGAAAATGGCTGATAAGATTTTACCAGGTAAGCTTGAGAAGTACTTTGAAGAAATTTGTCTTGTTGATCAAGTGGATGTTAGAGATCCAAGTGGTAAGAAGAAGATTGGACAACTACTTACTGAGCTAACAGCTAAAATGGGTGAGAAGATTGTTTGTAGAAGATTCTCTCGATTTGAGCTAGGTGAGGGGATTGTTAAGGAATCAGTAGACTTCGCTGAAGAAGTGAAGGCTGTGATTAACGGATAATTTTATCCTGTCACCTCGAACTTAAAAGGGCTCTTAGTGAGCCCTTTTTTATTAATGTCGCGAGTATGTTTTTAGATGCACTTTTTTGATCAATAATTTATACTATCAATAATTTAAGAATTTGAAATTTATATAAATGATCTGATGGGTAAGAAGTTAGAAATTGTAGGGGGGCCTAATGGTTGTGGCAAGACTACTCTGTCTGAGTATCTTATTGAGTCTAGTCGGTTGTCTAACATGATTAATGCTGATGTGATTGCTAAGGGGTTAGACGCTTCTAATATAAAAGGTGGAGAAATCACTGCTGGTAAAATTATGCTCAATCAACTTAATGATTGTTTGCATACTGGGAAGGATGTTTCTTTTGAGACGACTCTATCAGGAAGGACTTGGATAAATCTCATTAGTAAAGCTAAGAAGCTTGGATATGAGGTAGTAATCTACTACATCATTGTTGAAAATCCTGA